>JBBQAZ010000017.1:0-19913 GCA_038316995.1 Saccharimonadales bacterium (SeqCode)
ACTACAAGTATATCAACTAAAGTTGTGGAGGAGTGTTGTGGGAAAGTTGCTAATCTTTTTATCTATAATAATACTTTTCATCATGTCCATTGGCGCGAACGTCGCACCACATAGCTCAATATTCTGGTTGGCTTCTGTGGACATAACCTATCAGCACATCCGGGAAGTACTGATAGCAATATTGGCATTCCAGTTCGTCACGCGCCCGCCAAGACACGTTTGGTTCCGTGCTTTAGCGGGAAGTGTCGCCATCGTATCTATGACGTGGACTATTCAGCAAACGTATAACTACCAAATGTTGCCACTTGATACCCTTTCTATTCTTGGCGCATCAATAGCTATTGCAATTACTGCACTAGAGCGTAAATATGTGGATCTGAGCCTATACACGGCCGCTCAAAGTCATGGTGCATAACATGCCAACTAGAGTATAATTTAGTTCATGGCTAAAGATACTCTAGCGGTTATGCCTGCTGAAAAAGCTAAGGAAGAAGACATCGACGTATATTTTAATGATGGGCAGATTTTGGAGTATTCAAAAGGAGATACCATTATCAACGGTTTGAATGAACCAAACGGTGTCTTTATTATTAAGAAAGGTTTCGTCAAAGCTTATACTATAACTAAAGCAGGCCAGGAAAATCTGTTATTGGTTCACGACATTGGAGAGTTTATACCCCTGATTTGGGCTCTAGACGGCTCTCATCCAGAAGGTCTCTACTACGAGGCAATGTCCGATGTCACGGTACTGAAAACGTCCAAGGATAAACTGCGATCCGCCATGAGTGAAAACAGGTGGCTATCTCAGGAAATTCTAAAACAATCCGTGCATATCATCACTACTTACTCTCAAAGAATCCAAGCTTTAGAGTTTCGTACGGCCCGCGAAAGGATTATTGCTGAACTATTAAACCTGGCTGAGATGTTTGGTAAAAAGCACGGTAAAAAAGTTGTTATTGATGCCCCTGTAACTCATCAAGATTTAGCGAACTCAATAAATATGAACCGCGAGACTGCAAGCCGAGCACTAGGCTTACTTTTTGATGAAAAACTTTTGGAACAGGAAGAACACTTATTTACAATTTTAGATTTACCAAAGCTAGAGGAAGAGCTTGGATTGCAATAAAAAGACCCCCGATTAATGAGTCGTGGGTCTAGTGACATGATGCCTAAAAATTGATAAGGGCCTCCATGTTCAAGTACTATTAAACGCTAAAGCTATCAAAAGAGCTGTGCGCTACGTCACGCTACAGAATTATTCACTTGTTTAGCAGTACCAGAAATCGGCTGATTCGTTGGCGGAGCCATGTACCGTCGGTTTCGTTGGCGGAGCCATGTACCGTACGGTACATGGCGGAAGGAGAGGGATTCGAACCCTCGGTATCCTTGCGGACACACAGTCTTTCCAGGACTGCCAGTTAAACCACTCCTGCATCCTTCCATTACAACATTCACGTTCTCATTATAAATTATTCATAGGGATTCGGCCACGTTCCGCGGCCCCCGAACTTCGTCTATGAAAACAAGTTTTCAAGAGAAGATTCCCTTGCGAATTGCCACAGGCAATTCTCACCCTCGATGCACCTTGCGGCGCATACACGCTTTCCAAGCGTGCTCCTTAAGCCACTCGGACACCTCTCCACATTTGTATTGTATGTTAATCATTAACACTGAGCTAGTAGCACGCTTGGTCCAGGCGTGGTCCCGTTCCGTGACCTCGTCGCAACGTCTTTGCGAACAAGTTTGCAAGAGTTGACTCCCCTGCAAACTGCCACAGGCAGTTCTCGCCTTAAGCCAATCGGACACCTCTCCATAGGAAGCTAGTATAACCGAAATTACAAAATCATAAATATTTGACAAAATAGTTTGTCTACGGTGTTGTTCTTGAGGTACACTAGAGTAACTCATGGCTCTTATAGATTTAAAAGAAGTTAGTAAACTCTACGGCTTCGGCGACGCAACTACTGTCGCCGTTGATAGTGTGACTTTGTCTGTAGAAAAAGGAGAGTTTATAGCAGTTATGGGTCCGAGTGGTTCCGGAAAATCTACCCTCATGAATATTATTGGCTTGCTAGATAGGCCAACTCACGGTGGCTATTTATTGAGCAATCGGAATGTTTCAAAATTGCGACAAAATCGCAGAGCCAAGATACGAAGAGATGGTGTTGGATTTATTTTTCAGAACTTTAACCTTATTCCACGATTGAACGTTCTCGAAAATGTTGCTCTCCCCCTTTCATACAAAGGCATGCTTCAGTCGCGCCGCTTAAAAAAGGCCGGCGCAATCTTAGAACAAGTAGGACTTAGCGATCGTGAATATTTTTTCCCAAAACAATTGAGCGGCGGTCAGTCACAACGCGTTGCGATTGCTCGGGCGTTAGTCAATAATCCTGATGTAATAATTGCAGATGAACCAACAGGAAATTTAGACAGCGCTGCAAGTCGTATCGTCATGGAGCTACTCAGCGATCTTCATAAAATGGGCCATACAGTTTTAATGGTAACGCATAATCCAGAGCTGACGCGATATGCCGGTCGAGTATTATTTATGCATGATGGTGAAATTATTGCAGATGAACGGACTAAGGTTGGTGAAATTCCAGAATTGGCGCAGAAGTTTTATTATCTCCCTAAATTAACACAAGAGGATCACTTGGCTGGCATATCTGCACTTATGGAAGCGATACCGCAGAAAAATTCTGCTAAAAAGCAGTCCAAAAAGCAAAAAACTAAAAAGAAAAAATACTCACGCAAGAAAAAGGAGTCTAAATAATGCTACTGGGAGGCTATATAAAGCTGGCGCGTTCATCTATGCGCTCTTCTCGCTGGAGAAGCTTGCTTACTATGCTTGGAATTATTGTGGGTATTGTTTCTGTTGTTACGACAGTTTCTATCGGCGAAGGAATAAAACAGCAAATAGTTAATCAAATTAATGACCGCGGCGATGATCTCATCACTATTTTACCTGGCACGACTGTAAGTGACGACGCAGTAGCTTATTTTTCACGGCTGAGTCCCACGGCATCAAGTAATACGATTGTATTTGGAGAGAACGACTATCAGACGGTGGTAAAAGTAAAACAACTTGGCGCAGTTGCTGCATTTGGCCATGTTTCAGGCGAAATTACACAGCAGGACAAAGTTGCAAGTAACGTTCAGGTAATTGCAACTAGTTCTGATTTACCTCTAGTACTTGATCACAAAGTAGAGTTTGGCTCATTCTTTTCTAGCGTTAATGAAAGCTCTACGAATGGCGCCGTAATAGGACAGGAAGTTGCTGATAAAATGTTTGGAGAAAGCGTACCTTTAGGTCGCGATTTTACAATTCGAGGCACGAGGTTTATTGTCCGTGGAGTATTTGAAGAATTTAGCGACTCTTCCCCGTTACTTAATAACGATGACTACGACAACGCAATATTCATCCCCCATAAACTTGGCCAAGAGTTAATGGGTGGAAATATGCAAATATATAAGATTCTTGCTCGTGCGGAAGGTGGCGCCGAGAACACATCAGAAGCAATTTCCGCCACAAAAGATGCACTTAGCTTGTCGCGTGGCGGCGCAGCTGATTTTGCTGTTCTAAAACAGTCAGAGTCACTTAGTCTAGCCGAGGATACGCTAACACTACTAACTTCAATGATAGCTGGCATAGCAGCTATTTCATTAGTTGTTGGCGGCATTGGAATTATGAATATCATGCTAGTTTCTGTGTCAGAGCGAACGCGGGAAATTGGAATCAGAAAAGCTGTAGGAGCAACAAACAGACAAATTTTGTATCAGTTCCTAACAGAAGCAGCAGTAATGAGCTTCATGGGTGGTGTGCTTGGAATATTAGCGTCGCTCATAGTCAACTTTACATTACGCATAACAACCGATCTTGAGCCAATAATAACTTTCCCAGTCATGGGTGTTGCAGTACTTGTGGCATTTGTCGTGGGTATTATATTTGGAACCGCGCCTGCAGCGGTAGCGGCCAGTAAAGATCCAATTGATGCGCTACGTTATCAGTAGTTTTTGTTTGTAGCTAAAATATGACGAGCAAATTTTTTGAGCAAAACGACTTCTGCAAGTATTGTTATTATAAGTAAAATTGTCCCGCTAAAGTGATCGGATACAAAAACGCTTATTCCCAACCGTGTCAGTACCGGGGTGACTAAGCTTATTGCCAGTACTGCAACCGTACCAACTGCAAGAGTCGCAAATACTACAGGAGCAAAACGGGCTTTAAGCAGTGGTCGCTCATGTTGTATTTTTATTGATTCAATCCAAAAAGCCCCTACGAAACACCAAAGTATGAGATGAATTAGTATTAAGCAAAGTTGCAAGGGATCGAGGTTTCGGATAATCACGCTTAGCATTGAAAGTAAGAAGTATAGCTTACTATTAAAACTAATAGCATTGCTTGTGAATACGCTTTCAATAATACCAATATTAGCAAACCAAAATGCTAATAGAATAGTTGCCAAGCCAGCCGTCACTCCATAAAAAGTATTGCCTGGCTGCACAAATACCGACAGAGTCACTGTGTACAGCTTTTTGAGCATAACTAAAATCGATTTTAGAGATTTTTTAGTTGCCGAAATTTCAGCAAAGATTGATTTATTAATTTTATTCATGATGTTCATGCTTTATTACATGATAGCTTAAAATGCTGGATAATACCTAAAACGTTTATGGTTTGGTATGAATTACAACACAATTGTCTCTGTATAACCATAAAAAGGTTGACATACATTTTGATGTCTGTAAACTTATCCCTTGTGTCTTGACCATGTGAGGTGGTAGAGCACTACAAAAGCAGGTAAATCGTCAAGTGTGGGAACCTGCAAAACTTAAAGTAGTCGTTTAATACAATTTAACGGAGGGAATTATATATGCGTATGACCGCTGTAGTGGCGGCCATTGCTTTGTGTACAGTTATTGTAACTGCACACTCTGCCAAGGCAGATGCATTGTCGCCGGTTGATTTTGCATTCGTGCAAGAAACGCCGACATTATTGGAAGATATTGCTCAATTTAATGAGCAGAACAAAGAAGAAACTGCAATTGATTCTCAGGTTGAAACAGCCCCTGTGAAGCACATTGTTGCGAAGGGAGAAACACTAAGTAGTATTGCAAAAGAATACGAAATCTCATGGCAACGTTTGTATGATAAAAATACAGACTTAGAGCACCCTGATTTACTTGATGTTAGTCAAGTTTTGATTGTTCCCGAAGAGACAGAACAGCTTGAAGCGAGGGAGTTGCCTCAACTGGTCATTCCAGAGCCTGTTCAGGTAAGTCAAGCAACAAACAGTACAGTAAAAACTGCGCCTAAGCCTGTAAGTAATGGTTCGAGTGCCGGAAATGGCTACGCACGTGGCTACTGTACGTGGTATGTAAAAAATCGAAGACCTGGTCTTCCTAATAATCTAGGAAACGCCAATACGTGGGCTTCACGTGCTGCTGCGCAAGGAATGGCTACTGGATCAGTCCCTAGAGTCGGCGCAGTCGCGCAAGCAACTTCAGGCTATATGCACGTTGCAATAGTTGATGCGGTTCATGCAGACGGAACAATTACGGTTAGTGAAATGAACTTTCGTGGTTGGAATGTTGTAAGTAGTCGAGTGGCTTCAGCGGCAAACTTCGTGTACATCTATTAATAGGTGCAACCAAACAACGAGACGTTATTCGTCATGAAAATACTCTGCAATTAGCAGAGTATTTTCATTATGGTGGACTAATACTAGTGATTGAATGGAGCTGGTTTTAGCTCGAATAGCTCAATTGCAAAGTTACCCCCACCTTCTGATAGAAATGGATGTCCTTTTATCAGATTTTTAGCGTTCTGGAGATCTAGCGACTCCAGTATAGGCTTCTGTACAAGACTGATATAATTAGACAATGAAAAAATACATATTTGGAGCATTCTTAGTAATCAGTCTTTTAATTGGCCTAACTATAAACAACAAGCCAATGGTTTCCGACAGCACTTCTGCTGCAAAAGTCCCAGAGCAAATGGTTATTATAAGAGAAGATGTTAATGAATCGCTAGAAACAGCTACATTTGCGGGTGGATGTTTTTGGTGCACAGAAGCCATATTACAAGAAACTCCTGGTGTTATTCATGCAATCAGCGGCTATGCTGGTGGCGAGGAGTTTAACCCAACCTACGAAGACGTTTATACTGAGTCAACAGGCCATAGAGAGGCCGTACGTGTCTACTATGACTCCACTGTTGTTAGCTATCCTCAATTGCTAGATATTTATTGGCGTAGTACAGATCCGGTAGACGCAGGAGGTCAGTTCGTTGATAGAGGTTTTTCCTATACTACAGCGGTATTTTATGAAAATGACAGCCAAAAAGCTGCCGCAGAAGAGTATAAGGTAAATTTGGATAAATCCGGTAAGTTCAAAACAGCAATAGTTACACAAATACTTCCCTTTTCCACTTTTTATGAAGCCGAGGAATACCATCAAGATTTCTATATAAAGAGCACCGATCGTTACAAAGAATATGCAAATAACTCTGGCCGTAATGAATTCCGCCAACGTATTTGGGAAAACATTATGAAAGAAGAAGCAACACGGTAGGCACGATTGTCGTTAGACTGGACATTCGTGTTAAAATTCTTATGTAAATAAAGGATATAAAAATGATTAGATCAATTCAAAGTAAGATTTCAATAATTGTTGCGGCTCTACTGGTTGTCACTACGTCGCTTCCGGTAATTGCTGCGGCACATGACGGTGAGGAACACACCGAGGAACAAGCAACTGCAATTCGTGAAAAAGTAGAGGAACGACAAAAGAAAGCCCGTTTGACAACTGATGAAAAGCAATCAGTTCGAGACGATAAAAAAGCCGAGCGCATACAAGAAGCCTGTGAGCGCAGAGTTGCCAAGATTGAAGAGTCCATGAAGCGTCTTACAGGATTGGCCGAAAAGCATCTTGGAACTATGAATTCATTTTATGAACGCGTTCAAGGTTTTTATGACTCAGGTCAGCTGACAGTAAGTAATTATGATGAATTGAACCAAGCAGTTAAGAATTCACAAACTGCGGCATATGTTGAAGTAGAAGCACTTTCGGAGCTTACGATTGATATTGATTGTACGGATCCTGAAGTTGCTAGCGACGTACGAGCTTATAAAGCAACAGTTAACGAGACAAAAGACTCACTTAAAGCTTATAGAAAATCACTCGTTGCTCTTATTAGTGCCATGAAGTCTGCCTCAGCGGTGGATAGAGACGAATCTACGAATTCTTCAGAAGAACAAGCTGATGACGATGCCACAGAAACGCAGCAACCAGCGGCAACAAACGAAGAAGAGGAAAACTAACATGATAAAGCAACTAATGAAGAACAAACAAGGCTTTAGCGCAGTAGAAATGATAGTAATACTCGTGATTATTGCTAGTGTTGGTTTTGTTGGTTACAGGGTATTCCAAGGTCAACAAACATCAAATGAAACTACAGGAACAACCGAAACCGTAAACAAATCAGACCCACCTATAGAAAATTCAGATGACTTACAAAACGCCGAAGAAGATTTAAACAACATGAATATTGATAATCTCGATTCAACAGAACTTGAACAAGCTGAAGCAGATTTACTATAGTTTCTGACCCCAAATAATTAGCTAACGTTATATTTTCAGAATACTAAGTTTCATTCAAACTTAGAAATTTGGTAATTCCCCAGGCAATAAGACCGTATACCGCAATTGCAACCAAAATGCTCGGCTCAAAAACTGACTGAGTGTTCCCTGCTTCTGTACTTGAAACACCAAAGATCGTATCAAAAGGCGCACTCAATACTCCACTGACTGTATAGATTAAATCAACAAAAGCATTCCCACTATTGGCTCCAAATAATTTCAAGAGCATTCTGATACCTAGTAGCATCGCTATTAGTCCATAAATATACCAAATCAAGTTAACAGTAGTCGTTTTACCATCACCACTTGTTTTTACAGTGTTTGTTCGTTCTTCTACTACTGCACCCTCTTCATTTACACCACGATTCACAGTTTGAATTTCTTTTCTTTCAATATCAGCCATATTATTTCCTAAATGCCTTTACGATTGCCAGTAAGATAACAGAACCGATTACAGCAACTACTAAACTATAGATGTTAAAACCTGTAACGTCTTGGGCTCCAAATTGATTAAACACAAATCCACCAATAAAAGCACCGATAATACCTACAATTATATTCGCCAAAGCACCTTGTTCTGCATCTGTGTTCATGATTTTTGAGGCTATCCAGCCTGCTAGAGCACCAAAGATTAACCATAGTATTATTCCCATAACATCTCCAATCCTTATTACTATAATGTATTTAGTATACTCCCAATTTGGAACAAATTATGTAAGGCATGTCACAAAGTGCTGGTAGGATAATAATGTTTGCCATATCGCATTAGAAATAACTTCTATGGAATACAGAATAATTTAAGGAATTTTTTCAATAGCCTCTAAGATTTCAGGAAATTTTTTGTAATCCGGACTGAGTTCCGTATTAAAATGTCCCTGGCCTTCAAACACGTATAATTCACCTTCTGTCTGCTTTGCTAGAAACTCGGCATGCTCAAGTGGGCAGTGTGGATCGTTGTCGGAATGGATAAACTGAAAGCTAGCACAATGAGCTTTAATAAACTTAAAATCCAGCGGCTCTACAAACAAGTCATTTAATGTGTCCCAACCGAGGTTGTCAGTAAATACTCCAACAAGAATCGCACCTTTTATTTTTGTATCTTTAGGTAGGTGTTGCAATAAATTCAATATTTCAACCGCTCCGGATGAATGGCCTATAATAATCGTCTCATCGTTGAATTCAAAACCCTTATTGGATAGCAAGAACTTGGTATACGTCTCCGTGCTTGGTTTATCTGCATCAGGAAGCTGTGGTAACCAGACTTTATGCCCAGCTCCAATTAGCGCGCCCTTAAGCCACATGAACCAATTTGAATCCGGGCTTGCATCCGTGCCGTGAAGTATTAAAAAATTCGCCATTTCCCTATCATATCAAAAAAACACATTGTTTTTGCTGGAGTCCACATTGCTACACTTCAATAGTAAACCTGAACAAAGATAATCAGTGGTTAATAGACTCTGTTTATAAGCGTTTTTGTGACGCCATAATGTAGAATAGATACTAATGTTTAAAAGAATCATAAGAACACTAAAGCAAAATTCGTTAGATGTTCATCCACAGTATTTAAATAAGAAGTACAAAACATTGATAAAAAAAGGGCGCCCAGGGATCTATTTTTTTGTAATGGCAACTTCAAGTGCCGCAATCGCTACTATGGGGTTTATTATGAATAGCCCCTCTGTTATCATCGGCGCCATGGTTATATCGCCACTTCTCTACCCCGTTGTGCTTGCTGGATCTGCACTGTCACAAAGAGAGTGGCGCGAATTTGTAAAACTTATCAAATTACTAGGCTACGGTGCTTTTGCTGTTGTGGCAATCAGCGTCATATTATCGGTACTGATTCCTTTTGATTATCAGTCAGAAATTCAGGATAGGCTAGCATCTTCCCCGCTCCAATATTTAGTAGTCGCAGTAGTTTCTGGAATTGCTGGAACGTTCGCCTATTATTGGCCAAAGGTTTCGGAAACAATTACAGGAGTTGGAATATCGGTTGCATTGGTGCCACCATTTGTCATGGTCGGGGTTGCTGTTGGTAACGCGGATACTTTGCTGTTAGCCAAAAGTTCACTGATTGTATTATTGAACGTCATTGGAATAATGTTAGGTTCGGCAGTCGCTTTTATTAACATCAAACGTTACGCCGCTAAATGATTTATGGCAGTTTTTACTTAATTAATTTTGATTAGTTTTTCTTGTAGATAAATACATCCCAAGAACAACCGCCCCAAAAATAATTAGTCCAATCCCTATCCAAACCGGATTCGTTGAATCTCCATTAGATAAAGAACTGCCCAATAATGTGCCAATTCCGACCAGTATAAAACCGAACGAAATCATTCCAAATAGTTTATTCTTTGTCATGCAATTAGTATAGCCTTATTAATACCTAAATTAAAATGCTTGTGGTGTGTAGGTTAAAGTTTAAGGACGATTACCAGGCTTCTGAAAATACTCGTAGGATATATGCATAAAAATTTTTTAATTAAAAAAGAGGCACTGATGTCGTGCCTCTTAATTTATCGGGAAGACTTGCACCCACAGATGTGGCCTACGAACTAACTGAACCATTGATCTAACTAACTTGACTGGCCACATATATAGTACAAAATGCTGTATCACATATGTCTTCCTCGTATAAATTAACAAATCACTAAAACTACGTCAATACTTTTTTATTTTTTATTGGTTTTAAGTTTGATGCTTTTATAATAACGTCGTTTTTTAGCTTGTTGGTATAATTAAGCGCATGAACATATATCTGGATATTGATGGAACTATCATTACAAAAGACCTGAAACCGGCTAATGGGTTGGATGATTTTTTAAAATATATAACTCAAAATCACCAAGTATATTGGTTGACGACGCATTGTTATGGCGATGTCGAACCCGTAATAAATTTTCTAAAACCAATTATCTCCAAAAATGCGTATGAACATGCTCTAAAAATTAAACCAACGTTGTGGCCAAGTGAAAAAATTGATGCAATAGATCAATCTGAGCCATTTCTGTGGTTTGATGATTACGTAATGCAAAATCAAATAAATGCTTTGAGACAAAACGGACTGCTAGAAAATTGGATAAAGATAGATTTAGTCGCAAACCCAAATATCTTAATTGAACTAGTCGGTGACTTTCCAATTCCAATCAACGACGTCAAGTAATTCAATGCATTTTTGGTTTTGGTATTCACGCTCTCAGGACTAAAAAAGATTGACCACAGACCGTTTAAATCATATCTTTGTTAGTTTTTTGTAGATTTCTACCATAGCAAGGGTGTCTAGTTTGCAGTATTCAGTCAAATCAGACAGTATTTGTTCTTTTTGCGCAGGATGTTTACCGTCAAGCACTGCCTCCATCCATAGTCGCTGCGCAGAAGCTCCCTCTTGTATGCCAAGCTCCTTGTAGCTCAGCTCTGGGCACAGCACAGGTAGTACATTTTTAATGCTTGAACTGCCGTCAAAGCGCGAGTCACTATACCACTTTTCTTTAAACGGAACCATCAAATCCACAACCCTGTCATTAATGGCTTGCATATCTTGTTTTATCTCCGGGTGCAATTCTCCAAGTTCATTATTACGCGCCTTTTCAAAGCCTTCGTACCAAACAATTACCGACCCTTCTTCACCAATGTCTACAATCAGCTGTTTGGCTAACGGCAATGACGGATCAGAGTTATCCCTGTGCAGGTATTCTTTGTGTTCCAATTCCGCGGTTGGTAATTTTAGAATATGTAGTGAATATTGGAACGGAATTTGTTGGTATGGCCTGTGGCCGTCAAAGTACGGGACCAGGCTCATCATGGTTTCATAGTCCAAGAAATATAGCGGATACACCAAATTTTTCAAATAATTCTTTAGCTCACCCGCATTAATCACACGTTTTGGTTCTCCGGTTGTTGTTTCCGGTGGCTTGCTCACTAAGTTGTCATATATTTTAAGCCAGTCTTTCTTAGATCCTAATTTTGCCAGGTGTGGCGCTGGGTCTGGCATTTCTGTCTGTCCTGCTACTTGTTTGGCCGCCTCCATGTTTATGACCGTCTCGGCGCTAAGCGCTTTTACTTTTGTAGTTACATTTGTGACTGTAGTTATTTTGTCGGCTTCAATTTCGCCGCTTCTTATGTATTTGTTATTAACATGAATCACAAATACATTTCTAATACTTAAACCAGTTCCTTGTAGCACCGCAACCTGAAAAGCCAGGTCCAGTTCGTGAATAGTTTTGGCGCTGGTGCTGCCTTTTATTTCGTATAGGTCTACACTACCGTTTTTATTTATTACTAAAATGTCCGATATACAGGTAAAGCCGTTCCATTCAAACCTTGGCTGAAACAGTACCTTGTTACCCGCTTCTATGGCGTCTTGGGTACGACTTGGCATAGTCGCGTAGCTCTTATTCTTGTCCGCAAAATCAAAGCCTATAGTTATCCCGCCCTCAAACAAAGATTCGCCGTATTGCTCAAACTGGTTTCCAGAGTCAAATAAGACTTGGGTGTTGGCATCAACTGGCGGGATTTTAGTCGGATCGTTCTTTTTTACCCACAGCCATGCCGGGTGTTTTAAATAAAGCATATAGTCGGATTTTGATAGTTGCATATAGGTATAACTATAGCTTATATTTGCTAAACTAAACGTATGAATGGCCATATAATCCAAGATCTAAAGCAGTTTATAGCAGCAGCAGTGAGCCAAGAGACATCAATTATTACGGAAGATATTTCAAGATTAGATACAAAAATCGATAAACTAGATAAGAAGTTAGATGATAAAACAAATGTAATACTGGGCGCTGTTGGCGATACTACCAGTCCTCGGTTTGAAGCGGTAGAGGCTGAGGTGGTTGAGTTAGATACGCGGGTTACTAAGTTAGAGTCAGCTACTTCTTAAATCTTGACGGTGCGCTTTGCTCACACCTGTTCAACATACTTTTGACTACAGTCTCAAAAGTATGCAAAAAGACCGCAGCGGGCAGGAATAACGGCTATTGTCTGAATATAAAAAAGTACTGTTCCTGCGGAACTCCCGTTGGTCGGCCAAAATAGTAATTTATAGGAGTATTTTGGCTGGTCCTCGGAATCCATTCAGAACTTTTTAATATCCATGCATCGGTTTTCCTGCCAATGCTGGATTAACTCATCGGCTGAATTCGCAGCGCAAACTCCCACGTTTTTTTAGAGCCAGGATGTGCTCAAATTATACAAACCGAGGTCCGCAAACTTTGTTGTTTTGACACTCACTTCCTCAGGAACCAAAAAATGGGCATAAACTCCAAAACTCAACGTGGCATTCAAGCCGTTATTATTATCGGTTTTTCAAGATAGTATTAAATTGATAGCTTTTCGTTAATAACTTTAGATAATTCATCATCTGTCATTTCCTTTATATCCCTAAATCTTACTAATGGCAGTCCGGATTCTTTGAGTATTCTTTCAACTTCAAAGTCTCTATTTATGCGATCGTCCTTGTCGTGACTCCAGTCATCTAGTTCTATTGCAAGCAGAGGCTTCAAGTTATCCCTGTCGCAAATAACATAATCTATAGTTTTTCGGTTTACGTGTGCAAAAGCTGATTTCCAGTTTTGACCAACAACTTTATGATCCACTAAAGCCGACAAAGGAATTTGAGGGAAAACATAATATTCATCAGAGATTACCCCTTCTATGCGTTTAAAAAAGGATTGCTCTGCATTAGTTACCAAAAATGGCTTTTTTTGATATTTGTACTCTGTTTTGGTTCCAGCAGGACGATCACCACCATTGTTCTTGTCTTTTAAAAACCGGAATAAAATAATAGCAGCGAGTAACGCAATAGGCCAAAATGTCAGTAAAATATCCATGATTATTATTCTTTCAACTCAGTTAATTTCGGAATGATTATTTCATTAATAATTTTCCTAGATTTTGGTTGGTTGCTCATCTTTAATATGGTTGGTCGGTATGATCCGTTAATTTTAAATGGCTGGCTTGTATAATCTTTAATCCAGTCTACTCCTAAACTATGATTGTCGGTCGTTGACTTAGTGCAAACCCCTATGGCTTTAATCCAAGTTGACTTAAAATCACCGTCCATTTGCTTTGCAATAAGTATGTCGCCCGGATTGACCTGAAGAAGTATAGGAAGTTGCCGCAGATAGCTTGGACTTTTTTCTAAGTGTGAATGCCACCCTAGTTTCCATTCGCCGCTTTTTACCCACTCTTGAAGTTGCTCTCCATTCCCTGGCTTCTTATCTTCAAGGTGCCACCCACCATAAATTGTGCCAACCATGAAATATTTTGTGTTTTCATTTAACATATTTACTCACTCCGATTCTGTAGTCCAGTCGACTATGGTTATTATTCCATTTTCTTCTGTTACTACTACTTTTTGTCTTTCGCGGAGGCCTAGTTTGTTTACAATTTCTACGGGTATGGTTACCGCCAGACTTCCCTGGCCTACCCTGGTGAGTTTACGAATGTTTTCTTCAGATGCTTTTCTTCTTCCCATAAATCAATGATACCAAAAATTACGTAATTAATTACGTAATTCGCAATATCATTGATGGTTGACTTTGTTTAAAATAATGTTCGTTTAATGAATTACATTGGCTATACGATAATTCGTAGCGGAAATTTAACAACTTGCCGATCATGCCCGGCTTCATCTTTCTGTTGCTCGTAGTATGGCTCACCGGCCAAGCGCACCTGCCCGCGATAGATGTAATTATTTGGATCGAACGACTCAAACAGATGTACGTCAACACTGTTCTCACGAGATTCGGCTAATGTTTTGTTTTGTCTGTAATCAATTGATTGATCTCCAGAGAGTCCCATGCCTGTGTAGTGCATAACTCCGTCAGCACCCCATTTGTCATCGTAAGGATTGTTCGAATTGTGCACAGAAAATAAAATTAAACTATTTGCTCGCTTAGACCTGCGCATACCGCCCTGGGTGCTCACCAGAAATATTCGAGTTATGTCTTCATTTTTATACGATTCGCCGATCTTTAATTCGTTCAAGGTTGGTCGTCTGTTGTCATTCACTATCTGTGACAGCAAATCTGCATCTGCTGGCGCTAGGTCATAGCCACTTAGGTCTGACAGACTGACAACCCATGTAATTTCTGAATGCTCCTTGGGGTGATATCCGCCAAGTTTATGTTCACAGGCGTATAATTTTAGTACTGTATTCTCATCTATCTCGGCCGTGGCAAGCAACTTGCCCACAGTAACAAGAGTGTTAAGCTCTTCAACAATCTCGCGTTCTAGCGCCTGAGTATCGGTCTCGCCAGATTCAACTTTTCCACCCGGAAACTCCCACTTTCCTCCAAGAGGGCTGTCATCACTACGCTTAGCAACAAGGTATTTACCATCTTTTTTAATTAAAGCCGCAACAACAGTTTTCATAATTTGCTACAGTCTCGGGTTTGCACAAAGCTTATCAAATATTTTACTGACATACTCTCATTAACGCCTTTCTTCTCCCATTGAATCAATAATACCAAAAATTACGTAATACATTACGTAATTCATCAAAAATAAATCAGCTATAAGTACCTGAATTATTCATTGGTATTTTCTTTACTTAGCAACGGCTTATCATTTAATGAATTTTTAATTTCTTTAGCATCAAGCATTCCCAGAAAATAATTCTCAATAAACTGCCATCTAGCTTCATCGTCATGTAGTTTTGTGAAAAAGTATTCCATAAATTTAACTGATTCTTTATGCAAGATCCCAACGAGTGCGACAGTCCGACTGACGTATCGCGGATTCTTAATAATATTTTCAATAGCATATGGACTGTTAACGCGAATAAAAAACTCAGGGCTTGACCCAGTAGATATTTTTACTTCAGCAATCTCGAGAAGTTCTATAATTTGAGCTACTATGACCTCATTGCTCCCGGTTGTTTTCTGATAATATCTAGTTATTTTTGATGCTTCTGAGTCTGAAAGCATTGATCTCGCGCTTTGCTTAAGCTTAACAATGGCTTTTTCGTATGAGTTGTTCCGAATAATGTATTTACCCGTTGCAGAGTTAAATGATGAAAATCCGAAGCTGTAAAGACTTTTTGTATCCACCTTTTTTAGAATTTCCATAATTGTTAACGCAATCATATCTGCTATGGGTTTCTTTTCTATGTTAGTTATTTCTAATAATAAAGGCGCCAAGGATTCGGAAGAAAAGTACTTACCCTCTTGCTTCTTAAAATCCAGCACAGACTTTAATCCGTCCAAAAATCTTAAAACTCTAATGCGTAGATCGACAATTTTTATTGCACCACTATTTATGTCGATTATTACCTTCGGTAAGACAGACTCGCCTACTTTGAAGCTAAAACCAGGTAGTTCATTCATATAAAATTGTCTTTTAAAGTTACCAAACGACATGTCCTTAAACTGTGATTCCCATAACTTCTTAAAGTCCAATTTATAAGTATCACCAGCTAGCCTTGTGGTTATTTCTGATCCATATCTATCAGTCGAAGTGACTATTCGTGAAGAATTTAGATTAGTAAAAAATCTTAGCAAATTTCTCTCTTTTAACGTGTCTATAAAATTGTCTTTTATAGTGAAATACCCTTGTGTAAATAATCCACGAGGTTTAAAAACTAATGGCAAGAATGTTTGCTGATAAGTATTAGACTCAAAATCTTTTTTAATTATAAGTAGCGTCGATTTTAGCTTTGCATCAACGTCACTTTCTTGTTTCTGATCTGCAAAGATAAAAGAAAATTCTTCCGGGGCAACTAAAAAGTTACGTTTTTGATACTTCGTATATAAATCATATATTTTTTTCAGTACAGCGATTACCTGGTAGTTTTTTACGCTCGATAGTCCATGAAGTTGATTTATGTAGCGGAAATCCTCTTTATAAAAGTCTGTATATGCTACGCCTTTCATATCACGTCTTCGTGCCGCTCTTCCAATTTCTTGTACGTAGTCAGCGATATTTCCGGTTGGAGCGAAGTGGTAAACATTTTTTATATCATCAATATCAATTCCCATTCCAAAAGCCTTTGTTGCTAAGACGACACTTTTTTCACCTGTTTTAATAGTTTTGAGGGTCTCATTCTTATCGGCTGGAGTCATATTTCCAGAATACCGCCCAATTTTCTCTTGATCGTCAAGCTTCATAAATAATTCTAAAATATGCTTTGTGTATGGTACATAAACTAGCGTCTTATTTCCCGACGCTTGAAAAGTATTTATTGCACTTACAGCACAAGCCAGTTTCTCTTCCCTGTAAGCTATTTCTTTTTGCTTATATGCTACATTGAACGAAATATCATCTCTTTTCACGTTGCCAATATACTTCACGGGGGTCATGTGCAACGAGTCTATGATTTCTTGATACATGTTATCATCGCCACCAAATGTTGCGGTTGCAGTAAAAGTAGCTATTGGGAATCTGTGTGAAGAATAGCGCGAATTTCTAAGTTTATTAATAAATTCCCCTAAATACCAGTAGTCTGGCCTGAAACTTTTACCCCAAGTTGCGACAATATGTGCTTCGTCAACTACCAAAAGACCTATCTTGCGATCACCTATTAAACTTGCTATGTCAGCGTTAGATAATAGTGATTCCGGAGATAGATATAAAATTGAAACTTCTCCGGACTTTACTTTTTCTAGAGTTCGTTCCTTTTCTAGTGGCGTGTAGTCAGAGTTTATGGTAGCCGCAGTTTTTGTCATTGACTGTATATTGTCAACCTGGTCATTCATCAGACCAATAAGAGGACTTACGACAAGAGTCAATAACTGATGTTTTTCTGACAGGAAAATTGAAGGAACTTGGAACATCACAGATTTACCCGCTCCAGTTGGAGCAGTGACAAAAATATCTCTAAATGGCTCATTTGATTGGGCTAACAAGCTATTTTTAACCAAATCATCAATTATCTGCAACTGACTCACATTGCCAAGTTCATTATTTTCGTATGGATCTGAATACACCTTAAGGTCATAAAAATTGAAGTTAGTATTTTTTCTATGTAAAATCTCCGTGTAAGCATCGATGTCTTTTTGTTCAATTGACCTTGCCTCGGTTTCGTATTCGCGGGACTCGCACACTATTCCTACGAGTGACAACTTTTGTATTGTATTTTGAAGCTCTGAATCGCCATTTTTACTAATTACGTAAGTTACTTTAGCTGTAGAATTTTCTATCAAGTCCAAAATAGTCGAGGCTAAAGTAATATTGTCACACTCTTCCGGCAATGCGACGGCATCACCTACTAGATTTGTGTTTTTGTGGGTAACTATGCTTGTTAAAAGTAAAGTTTGAAGCTTGATTCCTGGCGCATCATTGTAAACAATGAAGCCATCTTTGCCACGCAAACTCATGTCACCATAGTAATCCTGTAAATAATTATCGATATCAGACTCGATAAGATTGTTCTTTTCAAAAACCTCACTTTCATCATTTACGTCAGGGAAATAGCCACTAAATAAATCATTTTCAATACACACTAAATCGTAACCATACATGCTTGCAATACCTGCCAAAGAATTGTTCCTTAACCAAATAAGATTTTCAAACGTAATGTAAAACGAAGTACCAGATTGAAGTTGTTTGTTCAGTTCTGGTAGTTCAATGCTTGCATCCTTTTTTATAGTAGGTACGGCTCCAATATAAGCAGAATCGAGCTTTACCGCAATGCTGTCTACCCAGTAGTTAAAACCTTTCAGAACATATATTTTCTTACTGCCTTTTACGTTCGCAATAGAAGCGACCAAAGTCTCAGATAGACTGCTCACAGCGACTTGTCCGTCAAAGTGATCTTAAGAATAGCTTCTTCCAAGATACTTCTATTAATCATGATCTAATATTATCAGGAATTACGTAATATATTACGTAATTCACAAAATATTCGCTGTTGAACTCACTTCTAGACGTCGTCTATGAAGGTTTTTATGAAGCTGTTTAATTTACTGCTAATTTTATCTGCTATTGTTTGGCGTTTCAGTACGCTTGGCTGGGTAGAAAGCGTTGCGACCAAGTCATCACCACGAGGTTTACGGCCACTGTATAGGTAGTCGTCAATTAGTTCTTGAAGTTTTTCGGTCAGGATTCCTTCGTCTTTGCACATTTTTTCAAATGCTTTTGTACGCTCTTCGTCCCAGAATTTCTCAAATTCGCCTTCCACCTCAGCGCTATCGGTAATTTTAGGCATGTTACCGTCTATAAATTTCCTTATTAACTCGCTCTTATCTACCAGAGTTATTTCAGAGTTAATCATTCCAAATATGTTTTTCTTAATCTTCTCTGCCTGCTCGTCTGTAGCCCCAACCAAGTTTGCAAGCAGCCGGAGTATATAGTCTACATTTATGTTGTCGCGCCTAATAAGTTCCAGTTCAAAATCTACATCTTCTAGTATAGAAACCTTTTCTTTTTCATGTTCCTGCTGCACTTCGCGGTAAATGTCTAGGTACTTACTCTTAAAGTCTTCGAACATTTGCGCGTCTAGGCCGGTTTCATCAAGCTTAAAGTCAGCAAAGCTACTTAGAATGTTTCGCATTCGTATCACTTCACGGAAGTTGTTTACAAATTCAAGCTTCTGCTCTTCGCCATATAGGCCGTCTACATCTGGTGGAGTTGGCGTGTGTTTTTGCATTGCTGCAACGGATTCATTGAAGTGCTGCAGATACACCTCATACGGGTGCATAAATACTGTTTCTTCTGCATCTTTGTTGGCAAAAAGCTCAATGGCTTGGTCAGTGTACTTCTTCAGGTTTCTAAAACTTACTATGTTGCCTTGCGACTTTGTGTCGTTCACAATTCGGTTCGTTCTAGAATATGCTTGAATAAGCCCGTGGTAGCGCAGGTTTTTATCTACATACAGCGTGTTGGTTGTGGGGCTGTCAAAGCCTGTCAGGAACATGTTTACTACAAGCAATATGTCAATTTCACGGTTCTTTACCCTATTAGCCACGTCGCGGTAGTAGTTATAAAAACTTGTGCTGTCTTTGGTTGTGTACTTAGTGCCAAACATTTCGTTAAAGTCTGTTATATAGCTTTCTAGTCTGTCACGGCTGTGTTTGTCTAGGCTGCCAAGTGATAGCTGGGCGCTGGTGTCGTTAGCAAGCATTTCTGAAGTTTTGTCATCTTCGTTTGGGGTGTAGCTAAATATGGTTGCTACTTTTAGCTTAGATTCTTTGCCAGTTTGCTGTAGCTTGAACAGTTCATAGTACTTACACAAAACATCTATGCTAGAAACGGCAAAAATAGCATTAAAATCGCGGGAGTGCGTTTTTCTGCTGTGGTTAGCAATTATGTAGCTAACTATTTTT
>JBBQAZ010000018.1:0-19611 GCA_038316995.1 Saccharimonadales bacterium (SeqCode)
GATCAATTGTTGCTGCAGAGCTTGAGTGGCAAGTCAAGCGCTTGCAGCTTAAGAACAAGTACAAAACCATAGTGGTGGTTGGTAGTATTGGCAAAACAAGCACAAAGCTTGCAATTGGAAATGCACTGAGCAAAATTGCAAAAGTTCGTTACCAGGCGGGAAATTATAATGACCGCGTAACTGTACCTTTGGTTATTTTTGGCCACGAAAACCCAAGCAACGTGCTGAATATATTTAAATGGGTCAAAATCATCTTTAACAATGAAAGACAACTATCTTCTACGTTTCCATATAACTACGTCGTTTTAGAGCTTGGTACAGATGGTCCGGGACAAATAAAAGAGTTTTCATACTTGGACGTTGATCTTGCTGTGGTGACCGCGATTACCCCCGAGCACATGGAGTATTTTAAGACATTGGATGCTGTCGCTAAAGAAGAACTAAGTGTTGCGGCTTTCTCAAAACATTTACTTATAAATACCGACCTCTCAGATGAAAAGTACCTCAAGATGTTGAGTATTGATTGCCGAACCTATGGAAAGACGGAAAAAGTTGATATAAAAATTGTCACAAAACAACAGTTTCAACTACAGCTAGAAAATAAGCTTGTTTATAGCAGTGCGAAAATCCCACTAAAGCCAAAACAATACTCGTTAACGGCATTGCTTGGAGTGCTAGAATTTATTGGCGAAACAGACCCAAAAGTTATTAATCCGCTTCTTGATAGCGAATCTTCTATTCAGATACCTGGTAGATTGCAAATGCTTGCCGGTATTAACAATTCAGAAATAATTGACGATACATATAACTCAAGTCCAGAGGCAGTTTTACTTGCTCTGGAAATCCTTAGAAACAGAGTCGGTCCTCAAAAAATTGCAATTCTTGGATCTATGAATGAACTAGGGGCTACGAGCAAGTCGGCTCACCGCGATATTGGCGACGCATGCACGCCAAAAGACATCGATTTACTGATAACAATTGGCGTGGAAGCGAATCAGTATCTTGCCTCAGCTGCTAAAAATCGAGGTTGCACAGTTCAGACATTTTCAAATCCTTATGAAGCAGGAATGTATGTAGGTGGTCAAATAAAAGACAAAGCAGTAATTTTGGCTAAAGGCTCACAAAACGGCGTGTTCGCAGAGGAAGCGATCAAGCCATTGCTAAAAAACACTCATGATGCCAAGAAACTCGTCCGCCAGTCAGATGCTTGGCTACGAAAAAAGAAAAACCAATTCGAAAGAGTCGTATGAACGAACTAATTTATGTCCTTTACGGAGGAATCTCGAACGAGAGAGAGGTCTCAATTCGATCCGGTGTTGCTGTTATTGGAGCATTACGTGAATCTGAGCTAGAGGCAGTTGGAATTGATGTGTCTATGCTAGAAAATGTTTCTCAAATACCAGAACGATCGCTAGTTTTACCAATTCTTCACGGCACCTTTGGCGAGGATGGAGTCGTTCAGTCAATACTCGAGAAAAAGAACTGCAAATACCTTGGTTCTGATAGTGGGGCATCAAAAAAATGCTTTGATAAGAATACGACTAGAGAGATACTAGCCATTCATAATATTAATATTGCAAACGGAGATGTCTTGAATTCGCTGGATGAGTATAGGGTTTCCGAGTTATCGAGTAAGCCGCATGTTTTAAAAATTGCAAACGGTGGGTCAAGTTTGGGCACTTTGATTGTTAGGGATCCTCAAAACTTAAGCTTAGAAAAAGTTCAATTACTATTCAAAATTGAACCAAAAGTCATTATCGAAGAATTAATTGAGGGTGTTGAAATTACTGTGCCGATTTTAGGCAATACAGCATTGCCGGTTATTGAGATTATTCCGCCTATAAACGAAGAATTTGATTACCAAAATAAGTACAATGGATTATCTCAAGAAATTTGCCCATCTGCATCACTTATTTATGAAAAACAGAACGAAGCGCAGGAACTCGCGAAACAGGTTCACGAAATAATGAATTGCCGTCATATTTCTCGCGTTGATATGATCGTCGAAAAGAACGGTAGGATTGTAATATTAGAGATTAATACGATTCCAGGATTAACTGAAACAAGTTTATACCCTTTGAGTGCTGCAGTAGCAGGATATTCAATGAAGGATCTTGTGAAAGAATTCGTGAAAATGTCTATGGAAAGTACAGGATAATACGATGAGAGTGGATATTGTTCACCCTGGAGCAGGCGAGTTAAAATATGAAATTCGAGGTATTGTTGAATTTGCAAATAAGTTGCAATCTACTGGTATGCATATAACTATGGAGAACATCGGAGATCCAGTTGCTAAAGGCGAGCAAGTTCCGCAGTGGATACGCGACATAGTAACCGAAACAGTCCAACAAAATAGCTCGTTTGGCTACTCGCCTACAAAAGGCTTGAACGTAGCCCGGGATTACTTGTCACGAACTCGAAGTATTGAAAGTGGCAATGAACTCAAGCCCGAGAATATTTTGTTCTTCAATGGACTTGGAGACGCAATTAGCAAAGTCTACACCTGGCTAAACCCAGCCGCTCGTGTGCTCGGTCCGAACCCAGCTTATCCAACTCATTCGTCAATTGAGGGTGCACACGGTCGTTCAGAGCATTTGACGTACGAACTTGACCATAACAATGGTTGGTTACCAAATATGGACGACATTCGAAACAAGGTTGCCAAGAATTCAAATATTGCTGCACTTCTTATTATTAATCCCGACAATCCAACAGGCGTAGTATATCCAAAAGAAGTGCTCGAACAGTTTGTGTCAATTGCTGAGGAGTTTAATCTGTTTTTGATTGCTGACGAAATTTATGCGAATCTCTCTTACGACCAAGATGTTCAATTTGTTTCATTGGCAAGTGTAGCGCATAGGGTCCCATTAATGATTATGCGTGGCCTGTCAAAAGAAGTGCCGTGGCCAGGAAGTCGTTGTGGTTGGGTGGAATTTTATAATATGCATGTTGATAAATCATTCGAATCTTATGCTAAATCAATAGAAGAAGCCAAAATGACCGAAGTTTGCTCGACGACATTACCGCAGGCTGCCTTGCCTCTTATATTGTCGGATGAACGATATCAAGCGCATCTTGATGCTCGCAAAAAGCAGTATCACCGTCGTGCAGTTGAGCTTGCAAGCAAATTTAATGCGTCAAGTCAGTTGTCGCTAGTTGAGCCCAAAGGGGCATTCTACGCCGCAGTCACCTTTAATCCCGGATTCGCTACTGATCAAAATATTAAAGCGGCAAATCACGAGGCGCAAAAATTACTCGATGAGGCACTTGCAACTGTGCAGTCACACGAGCACGACAAACGCTTTTGTTATCAGCTATTGGCTTCCACCGGCATCTGTACCGTCCCACTCAGTACAGGGTTTAATAGCACCACCCAAGGTTTCCGAATGACACTTCTGGAGCCGGATGACAAAACATTTACTGAAATCACAGATAAAATACTAAAATTTGTAGATAGTATTTAGGTTTGATAGAGGTTGTCAGCCAACGCTGCATGAGGTAGCATTAGTCAGACTATGAACAGATACAATCCAAAAGAACTTGAGCCAAAATGGCAAAAAATTTGGGACGAAACTGGCGTTTACACGGCAGATCTTAAGAGCGATAAGCCAAAATACATTGCGATGAGCATGTTTAACTACCCAAGCGGGGCTGGTATTCATATTGGTCACGCCATGAATTACACGATTAGCGATGTAAAAGCGCGGTTCAAACGCCAGCAAGGCTTTGAGAGTTACCATCCTGTTGGATGGGACGCATTTGGTTTACCTGCAGAAAACTACGCTATCAAGGCTGGGGTTTCACCCCAGGAAAGTATGGCTACAATCATTCCTGACTATCACAAACAATACAAAGCCATGGGGTGGAGTAATGATTGGGAAAAAGAAATTTCTACCCATAAACCAGAATATTATAAGTGGACGCAGTGGATATTCGCGCAAATGTACAAGCACGGATTGGCTTACCAAGACGCACGTATGCAGTGGTGGTGTACAAAGTGCCAGACGGTACTTGCCAACGAGCAAATTATTGACGGCAAATGCTGGCGACATGACGGTGACGATGACCTACACGTAGAAAAAAAAGAAGTCAAACAATGGTTTTTCAAGATTACAGACTACGCCGATGAATTATTGGATGCAATTGACGATCTTGATTGGACTGAAAGCGTAAAACTGGCTCAGAAAAATTGGATAGGTAAAAGCGTTGGTGCAGAAATAAAGTTTGTGGTTGATGAAGACACGTCCCAAAGCATTACTGTTTTTACTACAAGACCAGATACCTTGTTTGGTGCGACATTTTTAGTTTTGGCTCCAGAACATGAGTTGGTGAGTCAGCTAACGGTGGAAAGTCAAAAGCTAGAAGTTGAAAGCTACATCAAGCAAGCTGAATCTAAAAGTGAGGTGGAACGACAGTCAAGCAAAGAAAAAACAGGGATATTTACTGGCGCCTACGCAATAAATCCAGTCAATAATGAAAAAATTCCAATTTGGATTGCCGATTACGTATTAACTGGTTACGGAACCGGCGCAATTATGGCAGTACCGGCCCACGATGAACGCGATAATGAGTTTGCTAAAAAATACGATATTTCTATTAAGCCGGTCGTGACTGGTGATAACGGGACAGAAAATGAACTATTTACAGGTGAAGGCGTGCTTATTGAATCTGGTGAATATTCTGGTCAAAGCTCAAACCAAGCCCGTGAAAATATAATTTCTGATCTCTCTAAAAAAGGATTTGCTTCTGAACAGATTAATTATCGAATGCGTGACTGGAGTGTTAGTAGACAACGATATTGGGGTGCGCCGATTCCAATTGTCAACTGCGAAAAGTGTGGCACGGTGCTTGTTCCAGATAGCCAATTACCAGTGGTGCTGCCAGAACTTGAAGATTTTCAGCCAAGTGGTGACGGCCGCAGCGCGTTGGCTCGTGCAAAAGATTGGCTGGTTGTTGATTGTCCTGAGTGCGGCGGAGAAGCCGAACGAGAAACCGATACACTGGACACATACATTTGTAGTAGTTGGTACATGCTACGCTATTTTGATCCGCACAATCAGCAGATCATCTTTGATAGTGACATAGTTAAAAAATGGGAGCCGATTGATTTCTATAACGGCGCAGACCATGCAACTGCCCATTTGTTGTACGCACGGTTTATTGCCAGATTTTTCACTAAAATTGGAATTATAAATAATCCTGAACCGTTCAAACAGTTTTTGTTTAATGGTAAAGTAACAGCAGCCGACGGTAAGATGTTTAGCAAAAGTAAAGGAAATGGTGTTGATCCTCTAGAAATTATAAATCAAGGCTACGGCGCCGATGCGCTCCGAACCTATTTGATGTTCGCTGCGCCCCTGGAGCTTTGGGTAAAATGGGATGAACAGGGAGTGCCGGGGACCTATCGCTTTCTGGCGCGAATGTGGGGGCTTGTTCAAGAGTTTAAAGAATCAGCAGCTGTTGATGCCACAGAAGACCAACAGAAGTCACTGCGACGCTCTACTCACCTCATGATTCAAAAAACAACCGCTGACATAGAAGAGAATCGTTATAACACTGCGATTGCTACCTTAATGGGGCAGGTAAACGAACTGTATAAACAAAAGACCACACATCTTGCAAACAACGATGCATGGAAAGAGGCAGTTGAGGCACTAGTTACGTGTAGTGCTCCATTTGCGCCGCATATTGCAGAAGAATTATGGCAGCAGCTTGGGCACAGCAGCAGTATTCACGCCGATACATGGCCAGAACTAAACACCGACTATTTAGTCACAGATGAAATGACTATTGTTGTTCAGGTGAACGGTAAAGTTCGTGGAACCTTAGTGTTGGATTCATCGGCCGGAAAGGATGAGATCCTGGAAACCGCTAAAAAAGACGAAAATGTAAAAAAACACCTAAAGGAAGGTGTTGTTAAAAAAGAAATTTACGTTCCAAATAAACTTGTTAACTTTGTAGTTTAAGTAAGCGCACGTTTAACTGCGAGACGGGCAGTAATATCTAGTACGCTCGCTTCTTCGCAGTCCACATTGTCAACAGAATATAGGTCGTCATTTGGAAATCCAGCTTCTTTTGCCCAGTCAAATAGTGATAGATCATCTGGAATGTTTGGGATGAGGGAAACGTGGCTCATAGGTTCAGATATTCGGTAGTCGTGGAGCACTTTTATGGTAGCTAAGCTTAAAAAATCTTGCGCTCTGTCACTAATACGTGGCGTGATTCTATGTGTGGCGCTTAGCACTTCACGCGCTTGTTTGAAACATTCAATAGAGCTTGAGTAGTCGTCTTTTTTACGCATATTATTATTCCCAGCGCCTTAACTGAGTAGGAGGTGTCTGGCTTTCCTCTGGAACAACCGTGATTGTCTCTATAGTATGAAGTACTTGCCTGCCAGCATTTTTGGCTACAGATTTCAATTTATCAAAAAAAGCATCAACATCAATTGACGTGTCTGAATTTCCTGGACCGATCTCTAATCCCATAATACTCCATTATAGCACAAAAATAAAAAATAGTCAATACGTTTACTTGCAAATACACATCTGTTAGCGTATCATAGTCTAAAGTTTTTCAGTAGTTTTAAGAAAGGAATATTATGGGACAACCAAAGAAGCAAACATCTTCACGTAAGACTGGAATGCGAAGGAGCCACCACGTTATTAAATTGGCTCGTGCTGTGAACGCAAAGTCACCGGTAAAAGCAAGGACAACAAAGAAAGAAACCGGTAAAGAAGCGTAGGTTCAACACTACTTCTCGATTAGCTTATTTCTTGCTATGCTTGAATCATAAGCTTAATTTAACAATCGAATGTAATGTGAGACTAAACGCTTAGAAAGGCTGCATATGAGTGCGAACAGACACCTTGGTCGTATTATCGTATTGCAGACGTTGTACGAGCAGGAGTTTCGACTAGCGTCTGAAGATAAAAGTTTCTCAATAGAGGATGTGCTTAAGCGTAATATCGACAGGTACAATACTCTTGTTGATGACGTTGCGTTTATCGAGAGGCTTGTTAAAGGAGTTATTAAAGAAGAAGCTGCATTGGATGAGAAAATCCAACCGCTTGCACCAGATTGGCCACTGGAGCAAATTGCCCGTATGGACAGATTAGTATTACGGATGGGAGCATATGAATTACTTCACCAGAAAAAGACTCCACCCAAAGTTGTAATAAATGAAGCAGTTGAACTTGCTAAAGCCTTTGGAGGCGATAATTCCAGCAAGTTTATAAATGGAGTACTTGGGACCCTGTATCGACATGAGTCTGGTGAAGGTGATGAGAAAGTAGCTGAAGTAAAAAAGAAGAAACCGGCAACCAAAAAGCCTAAGAGTGATCCGAAGAAAGAGAAGAAATCATGAAACGTCCAAAACGACCAGAACCAATAAAAGGATTTAAGAAGTTCGTACACAATAGACGACCAACGATTAATGAGGTCGTTCGAGAGCCAACGGCTGGTGGTATTATCTTCCGGCGTGGCAAAAACGAGCAATTAGAGATTTTACTTATTCAGGATGCTAAAAATCGCTGGACGATTCCAAAAGGTCATATCGAAGAAGGTGAAACTGCCAAAGAAACCGCAAAACGAGAAATCAGCGAAGAAACTGGTCTAAAAGAGATGATTATTCTCAACTGGTTAGGTAAGATTAATTTCCGCTATCGTCGTGCTACAAGCTTGGTGCTTATGACAACTGAAATATTTTTGGTACAAGCAAAAGGCGATACCGATGATTTGACACCAGAAGAATGGATGAACGGTATAAAATGGTTCCCAGCTAATGAAGCACTCGATAAAATAGAATACGATGACATCGGGAAATTAATTTTGCTTGCACTCAAGAAAATAAGGAGTAAAAAGCTCTAAAATGGATGTTTCTAAGTATAGTAGTTTTGCAAGTTTACACATTGGGTATGAGTTTAAGGATATAGAAATACTCATAACAGCCTTCACTCATAGGTCGTACGTTAATGAGCATCGGAAAACAGTCAAAGAGCACAATGAGCGTCTAGAATTCCTTGGCGACGCAGTTCTTGAACTAGTTGTCACAGAATTTTTATACAAAAATTACAGCGAACCAGAAGGAATACTGACAAACTGGCGCAGCAGTTTGGTCCGTACGGAGAGTATTGGAGATGCAGCTGCTCGTAATAACTTTGAGCCACTTTTGCGACTTAGCCGCGGCGAAAAGCGAGGGACTGACCGTGCGCGTGCTCAAATACTCGCAAACAGTTATGAGGCGGTTGTGGGTGCTCTCTACATGGACGGTGGCTATGAAGTGGCAAAAGAGTTTATTCACGCATCACTTTTGACGACGTTTAGCGATATATTAAAAACTGGCTCATGGATGGATCCAAAATCTAACTTACAGGAGCTCGTACAACAGCATGACGGCCACACGCCATCCTATAAAGTACTAGAAGAAGTTGGCCCAGATCACGACAAGATATTTACCGTCGGTGTGTTTGTGGGTGGCGAAATAAAAGGTAAGGGGCAGGGGCCAAGCAAACAATCTGGTCAAGTTGCTGCAGCAGAAGCTGCACTAAAACACTACCAAACGAAGTAGGTTGACAATAGAGGTGGTTATCTGTAGAATACATCAGATAACTTTATAAATCTTATATGTGTATAAGGAAAGTGAGAAATATTTAAGTGCTAGCTATTCGCATGCAAAGAACAGGACGTAAAGGACACGCGCAATTTCGCATGATTGTTCAGGATTCAAAACGCTCACCAAGCAGTGGCCGCGTAGTTGCCAATCTCGGTAGCTACAATCCCCACACTAAAGAGACGAATATCGACAAAGAAAAAGCAAGTACTTTCTTGAGCAACGGAGCTCAACCTTCAGAGCGTGCAGCACGTATCCTAAAATCAGACGGCGTAAAATTACCTTCTTGGGTAAAAATTGTTGAAAGTTCAAAGAAAACAACTAAAAATGCTGAAAAGCTACGAAAGAATCGCCCTGCAGAAGAAGCTCCAGTCAAAGAAGTTCAAGCTGAAGCCCCAGTCGAAGAAGCTCCCTTAAAGGAAGAAGCACCAGCTGCTGAATCTACTACTGAAGAAGAAAAACCAGCTGAGTTATCAGAGGCTGAAGAAACCCCAACCGAAGAAACAAAACAAGCCTAGAAAACCGTTTACAATAGTTATGGCGCGACATCATTGCAATTTGCTATACTGTGTTTGTCACTGAACTAAGAGAAGGAGACCGAATGTCCACGAGTATTGATCAGCAATTTATTGAATTCATTGTTAAGTCACTGGTTAGCAATCCTGATGCCGTACAAATAGAGAGAACAATTGATGAAAAAGGCGTGCTTTTAGAACTTACAGTTGACCCTGAAGATTTGGGACGAGTAATCGGCAAGCGTGGAGCTACTGCACAGTCCCTTAGAACACTACTGCGCGCATTAGGAACAAAAAACGATGCTCGGTACAACCTAAAGATTGTGGATAACGGAGAGCCACGACCAGAGCGTCAAGAGCGCCAAGAACGCCCGCAGGATGAAGAAGATACAAGTATTCCAGAGGAGAAACCGCAAAAGACCGAGCCAGAAGAGGAAGAAAGTGACGTTGTAAGTAAGACCAGAAAAGAACTTGATGATTTAGACGATTTAGATATATAATAGTTCTTGTAAATTGACAGTCGCGACTACGACAAAAAACAAAAATTTAAA
Source organism: Saccharimonadales bacterium (SeqCode) (assembly GCA_038316995.1). Lineage (GTDB taxonomy): Bacteria > Patescibacteriota > Saccharimonadia > Saccharimonadales > JAXHNE01 > JAXHNE01. The sequence continues at coordinate 9,675 of JBBQAZ010000018.1, forward strand.
AGCTCTGCGAGCCACCGAAAGGTGGGAGCTTTATGTGACAGAACGATCCGGCAATGTCCGGATCTTTTTGTTTCCAATACTAGTAAATTATGCTATAATATAAATTATATGAAAGTGCAAGTTATTTCGCTATTTCCAGAAATGTTTAAGCCGGTATTTGGCACGAGCATGCTCTGGAAAGCGAAAGAACAAGGTGCGGTCAATTTCGAATTGATTAACTTGAGAGATTTTGGCTTAGGGCCAAGGAAAACGGTGGATGATACGCCTTATGGTGGCGGTGACGGCATGCTACTAATGATTGAGCCCATGACTAAAGCAGTTGAGCATGCGAAAGCACAAGACCTAACCGCTAAAGTTTATTTGCCAACGCCACGAGGCGAGATGCTTAAACAATCAAAAGTAAAACAAATAGCTGCAGACAATAACGGCATAATACTACTATGTCCTCGTTATGAAGGTTACGACGAGCGTATTACCGACTGGGTAGATGAGCAGTTCTGCGTCGGACCATACGTGTTGACAGGCGGTGAAATACCAGCAATGATTTTGGTCGACAGTGTAGTTAGGCTGATTCCTGGAGTTCTTGGGGGAGATCAATCTATAGAGATTGAGTCATTTCAGCAAGATGATAAAACAATAGAATTTCCTCAATATACACGTCCAGAACTTTTCGGTGACAAAAAAGTTCCAGACGTACTTTTAAGTGGTAACCACGCCGAAATAAACAAATGGCGCAAAAGTAAGGAACAGTAATGGGCGATATCCTACATTTTAGAGCAAGAAAAACAACGGTGCCACCTAGTCCCGAGAGCCGTTTATTATGCTCCATGCGAGAGAGACTGGGAGTGCAAAGAGAGTCTAACTATTTCTCATTTGATAGTGTGCCAGACTTCGAACCGTATGTGTCGGCCGATGGCAGTGTTCAGGCTGGAGCAGGAGGTGTCTCGAGTTTTGAAAAGTCTTTCGGTGATATCGAGATTAAAGAACCGTTTCGTGACTCGATTGAATGGGTTAATTATTTATTGAATCCAGATTCGGTCACCCTTACAGTAGATTCAAATCAATTGTATGAATTCTATAGTGTATCTAGATTAGTTATGGATGAAGCCCGAAAGGTGCAGCCAGTTTTTCACCAAAGGCTTGGTCGTCTTGCGTCTAGTTTAGTTAGCCGTCCGATTGACGACGCTCGACCAGTAGAATTCGATAATGAGCATGTTGCCGAAGATTATATAATCGGAAAATACGCTGCTCGCGTAGCTATAGACTGTGTAGTAATAAAGTCAAAAGATGAGGATTTGGGCTCTAGAATACGCAAACGTGCCGCAGACAGAATCAAGCAGATTGAAGTTGATGAATGTGAAAAAGAATATTTAAGGCACTTTGCTATTGAACTTGTGTTTGCGAAATCAGAGTCTGGACACATAGTTACTCCGTCTGAAGCAGTTCACGAGCTCATACCTACTCGAAGCTGATATACTAGGATTACGATAAAGGAGGGGCTATGTTTAAAATTAAAAAAGTCTATGCTCATTGTGATTTAATGTGTGGGGTTTATGACCCAGCGCAAGCACGGATAGAAGCTCAGTCAGTGTATAACGCGGTCAAGAAGTATCACGCGTCAAAAGACCCCGTTTTTAAGCAACGAGCACTTTCTATTAAAGAAAAACGAGCAGAACTTGTTAAGGAACATTTGTGGGTGCTGTGGACAGATTATTTTAAACCGGAACATTTGGAATCTAACCCTGATTTACATAATCTTGTTTGGCGCGCAGCAAAAGCTGCGGGTGACGCCAAGAAAACAGATAATATCGAAGACGCCGAGACATTGATTAAATTGGTTGATCAAATTGGAGAGGTGTTTGCGAGCACAAAACCAGGCTATGACTACGAAGCAATTAAAAATAATATGGAAGGCCAAGCAGCCTAATACTGTGAGATTTCCACTGCTTGTTCGTCGCGTTAGTGGCGAAAGCATGTTGCCGAATTTGCGATCAGGTCAGATTATTTTTGGTAATAAAAAATTTATGAAATTAAGGACAGGTAACGTCATAGTATTTAAACACGATAATATAGAGAATATTAAGCGGATTGTAGTTGCTGCTGAGGACACTGTTGAAGTACGCGGAGACAATTCATTTCTAAGCACTGATAGTCGTTCATTTGGCCCTATTAAAAGGAGTACAATAATTGCTAAGGTGTGGTGGCCAAGAACTTAGCTAATTTAATAATTTTACTTCTTTGATTTCAAATAATCATTGTGCGCTTGGGTTGCACTATTATACTGGTTTTGCAGGCTTTTACAGCGGTTTTGCTCATAGGATAATAACCGAGCACTTGAGATTTGGTCACTTGGTATCGTTTCTTCTAATGATTTATATCGGGAGATGCAGTTAGAGTAAGTGTTTTCTAAGTCACTAGCGGTTTGTTTAAGAGTTTCAAGTCTTTGGTCTGCTAGTAAAGTGGTGCGACCTAGTGCCAAAAAGGAAAGAAATCCAACTGTAAGGAACGCAAGAAAAATTGTGGCCATAAACCATCGTAGCGATTCTTTGTGTAAAATATTTGCCCTTTTTACAGCTTTCGTTAGGTGTTCATTTTTACGAACGTTGTAAGCGCCTATAAGATGCCGATTCCATGGAACAGCAAAACTACTAATACGATCCAAATCAACGCTTCTAATTTCTAGATATTCAGTTAATTTTTGGCCAAATTGTGCATTAGTGAAGTAGCCAAGTGCCACGGATTTTTTATGCGACTCACGTCTAAATTTAGTTCGCCAACCACCTTTGTTTAGACCATTTAATATAATTATTCCTAGGCCAGATTGTAGGCATGCAATATCCGCAAGTCTTTCATTTTCTTGGGCGTCTACTAGTTGCCTTTTTTCTGCCATGATCAATCCATGAGAAAGTAAATGCGCAATGCATGCTGCTGCCGTCAATGGGTCGCCAAATACACTTATAGGAAGAGTGATTTGCAGCTTCTTTTCCTCTAAAATGCAAAGTCCAGGCTGTTCGATGCCGCGAGATAATTGCAAAGTGACATTCTGCCGAATCTTTAGCCGCTTTTTTATTCTATCGGTAAGTAGTAAAAGCTCATTTTTTGATAAGGCTCCCCCATAAAACTCATCGTCCGGAAATAACGGTGATGCGCCTTTAAAACGACTTCCAAGCCATCGGTCAAGTTCCTGACGAGTCCATAGACGTTCATCATAACTAGTTATATCACTTTGATAATGCACATGCTTATTGTACAGTAGTGATCCTTATTCTTCTGGTGTTTCTGCTTCAACCTGAACCTGGTGAATAGCAGGGATTTTAGTTATTAATTTCTTTTTTATCTGATCTGTAATTACTTCTATCTGATCGGTTTTGAGGTTGTCGGCGAAATGAACCTCAAGAATCACTAGTAGTTTGCCAGAACCAATTGTTAAGGCACGCAGATCTAGAACGTCGTTTACACACTTTACGGACAGTGCCGTACTGCGAATATCATCGATTATTTCTTGTCTAGGACTAATTCCGACAATAAAATCACGAACGTTAATGATTAACAGGCCAGCTCCTGAAATAGTTAAAAACCCAACCAGTATCGCGCCGATACCATCAAACAGCTCTTGCCCGGTAATTATAAATGCCCCGATAGAAATTAGACCAATTAAGGCCGATAACATTCCCATTGTATCGATAAGAAGTGTTGTTTTAGTTTCCACAAGTGATGATTGCACGATGCGCTTTAGCATTGTTTTTGCATCTGTATTGCTCATTGTCGAGCCTAGCCGTTTCAAACTGACACGCATAGAGTAGGTGTTTGTAGTAAAACCAAAAAACAACATACCCAGAGCTAAGTATTGGTAACTAATTTCATTTGGGTTTATTAATTGCTGAAAACCTTTAATGACAGCAAATCCACCAGTTACCACCAGAGCGAATATACTCGCCAAAAGTGACCAGAAAAAAACTTCTCTACCAAAACCCAAGGGGTGTCTTGCGTCAGCTGCTTGGTTGGAGCGCTTTACTCCCACTAATAAAAGAAGAGCAGTTACGAGGTCGGCCGCACCCTGCAGCGCCTGTGATAATAACACAGTACTGTGGGTAAGTAGAGCAACTATTAAATTTAGTACAATGTCGCTTAGACTTACTAGGATAGATGTGCCAACAGACTGTTCCGCGCTTACATACTTTACTTTACTCATTAGGCGCAATTATAGCATCAAAATGCTTATGACATATGGGGTCTTCAGTGTAAAATACGAGTATGCAAACGTTCAATGTACTTGTGCCTCACAAGTTCGAAGTTTTACTCTACGCAATGATCGCTTTTTTAATTGCCGTAGTAGGCAATTTAGAATTTTTTTCTCAACAATTGGCTTTAGTTGATTCTGCAACCGACGCATCAGTAATACAACTATCCAGTGATTACATACAACTAGGGATCAACTACTTAGATAGCTTTGCAGTTAGTGCAGTTAGTGCTGTATTTGTTTTTTGGAGCTTTGTCGGCATTCTAACATTAAGCATTATACATTCTGTTTACGGAGTCTACAGCGAAGTAAGCCAAGACGTTAATGTTGCAACAAAGTTTTATCACCCAAGTAATTATTCCAATTCAAAGTTTTGGATTGGCGTAGTGCTAAATGTTTTCTTAAATTTTGGATTGTACGTGGTGGTTATTTTCGCAGGATTTTTTATAAGTGTCGTCTTGTCGCCACTTGTGATCGCATCAATTCAGGATATAGTAAGTGGTATATCAGGCCTCGGTATCGTTGTTGCTGTCCTTGGATTTATGGCGCTTTGGGGTGGTCTTACAATTTTTGGGGTTGGGATGCGGTTGATTTTATTGAGAAACCAAATAGAAGTATAAATTAGTCCTCAAGAGAAATATTAGCTTGACCTCTTGGTGTAAGAATTTTATCTACTAGCTTATCTATATCATCATTTGATAGATTTGCTTTTACTGCGTACCCTTCGATTCCGTATTCACGAAGTCCAGCCGGTGCATTTTCTTCGCTTAAGTTCGAGATAATAAACACTCTAATATCTTTGCCCCAGTCAGCTTCACGCATTCGACGCAAAACTTCATCTCCGGCAATTCGCGGCATCATGAGGTCGAGTAACACAAGTGCTGGTTTTTCACGCTCAATTAAAGCGAGCGCCTCTTCTCCGTCGAACGCCGTGAAGCATTGATAGCCGATTAATTCCAAGTTAACTTTATATATTTCGGATAAGCTAATATTGTCTTCTGCGATTACAATTTTTTGTTTTATTGGTTCCATAAGTAATGATTTTACTCGCAAGTTGCTTTCTCTACAAATTTGTCGGCTTAGACTGACCTAGATTATAGATTAACGAAGGTGTTAATGGTGTATAAAATTTATAAAAAGTTTCTAGTTTTATCGATGCCAAGTGCCACATAAATGTTGGCTGCATTACGATGATTCATAAAAACAAAAAACACTTATGTTAAATAGCAGTGTCCGTTTTGGAATTATGTATAATGAGGTAATTATGAAAAATATCATACTTTCAGGTGGGCTGGTTCACAACTTACCAGAGGATTTAAAGCTCGTTATAAGTGAATCCAAAGAGATTGTTGATTTATGGGAAGCTATAACTCCAATTGCTAGAAATGAATTTATTTGTTGGGTTGAAAACGCCAAGCAAGATAAAACACGAGCCAAACGGATAAAAAGAACGACTGAAGAACTATTAGAAGGCAAAAAACGCCCATGTTGCTGGGTTGGTTGTGTTCATAGAACAGATAAAAAACCAAGCAAATGGCAGCAAGCAGCTTTGATAGATAAAAAACCTAGCCCTACTAAAAATTAACTGCAGACTTGTAAAACATTTGGAATTCTAGATATTTTATTTAAATTAACTGGATTAGTCAGGCAATAGCTTAAGACACTGAACTTGTTTATGCTTAAAAAGTCGGCTACAATTAATAACAAGGTATCCAAACATGGCAAGAAAACAAAAAAAGAATTCAAACAAAAGGAGCCCAGTAATGGCTAAGCCTCGTTCCAAAAAAGTATCAAAAGCATCTCGATCCAAAAAGAAAAAACCCAGTCTACTACAAAGATTCACAAGACTTCCTAAGTCAGCCCTCTTTGCAATTACATTTGGATTAATTGGAGTTATCGGCTTAGCACTGTCTAGTGCTGCTTCAACTTCAGTATCTTACGATGTTCAACTAAAGCCAGGTAGTGAAAGTTCATCATACCAAGTCACGGCTGCCACCGGCACACTCACTGCAGTAATGGATGGAACAGATCAAAAGCTTGCGCTGGATATATTCGACAATAACGGACAATCGGTAGCAAGCGCTTCACCGTCAAAAGGCAAAAACTTTAATCCTAGTGAAAAAGTTGAAGCTCAAATATCTGTACAGCCGGGCATCTACACAGTAACGGTTTCCTATAAAGGTAAACTAAAAGATACAGTAAATACTAAATTAAGTATTACCTATCCAGTTAAAGACACAGAAGCCCCAGTTGACACTACTCCACCGGCAACAATCATTACCGCACCGACAAACAGCACAGTGAGCGGGAGTATAGAGATAACCGCATCAGTCACCGATTCAAGTGGCGTTGAAAAGGTAGAATTTTACGTTGACAACAAACTACTAAGCACTGACACCACAAGTTCATACAGAGCTGCATGGGATACCAAAACAGTAGCCAATGGACCTCACAACATCTCAGTTAAAAGCTATGACAAAGCAGGAAACATAGGCACAGCAACCCTAACTGTGACTGTTGATAATCAGGTTGCGCCACCACCACCTTCATCGACTACGGGTATTTGGATATCACAAGAAGAAATTATGCGCTTACCAATGAGCGGAACTGCATGGGCTCAGATCGACAGTGTTGCCAAAGGAAGCTTGCCAGCACCAAGCTTTAGCGACAACACCAACAAGCACGATACCTCAACACTCGCCTTGGCTTATCATGCGGTACGCACCAATAGTGCAACAGAGAAAAATAAAGTTTCTGATGAGATTGAGCGTGGTATTGCTGGCGGAAGTACCTCAGCACTAGATTTTTGTAGAAATATAAACAGTTATATCATCGCTGCAGACATCATTGATCTTAAGCAAATTGACCCTACTTTCGATACTGCATTCCGTGGTTTTCTAACAAAATGGGTGTTTGGAACTAACACAGGAATGCGGGGTCATACAGGCGACGGTGTGCGTGGAACAGCGTCTGAATCGTCAAACAACTGGGGAACTATGTGCCGTGGTTCATATGCATCTGCGGCAGTATATATGGGCAATCAAACAGAGCTAGACAACATAACAAAATGGCATAAAGGTTGGCTTGGAGACAGAAGTACGTATGCTGGTTTTGGATTCAGAGAGGACCAGTCATGGCACGCAGACCAAAATAGCAAAAAAGGTGTCAATTCTAAAGGAGCAACAATTCAGGGACAAAATGTCGACGGAGTACTTCCAGAAGACCAACGTCGAACAGGTGGATTTGAATGGCCGGCGCCTAAGGGAAGCTACCCATGGGAAGCTATGCAAGGTGCACTTGTTGCGGACGTAGTTTTACAACGTGCGGGCAAGATCACTCCGACATTCCAGGATAGTGCGATGTTACGTGTCTATAATTGGTTGAATAACGTAAATAGTAATCCAGCAAGTGGTGATGATGAATGGCAACCTTGGGTAATTAACAAAGTGTACGGAACTCGTTACCCAACTAAAGCTGGTGTTAGCGAAGGTAAAATAATGGGCTGGACTGATTGGACGCATCAATAAACTGAACTTTCTTCCCAATTTGCGGCTGTCGCTTAACACCAGAACACTAGCCGTAGTTTGCTTCAACAAAGTGAGTAGTAGATAATATCTAGTATGACTAAAATACTAATTTCAGGCGGTCTTGTTCACGAGCTACCTACCGACCTCATAAAGGCATTAAAAGAAACAAGTGAGACAACTAGCCTCTGGGAAGCCATTACTCCAATCGCACGTAACGAATTTATTTGTTGGGTTGAAAACGCCAAGCAAGATAAAACACGAGCCAAACGGATAAAAATAACGACTGAAGAACTATTAGAAGGCAAAAAACGCCCATGCTGCTGGGTTGGTTGTATTCATAGAATTGATAAAAAACCAAGTAAGTGGCAGCAAGTGGCATTAATCGACAAAAAAACTAAACATCATTAAAAAGTAATCTATTCTAAAATTGGGGCTTTGTACGAATAGCTTCATTTAAGTACAAGAAAAAACCACCATTGCAGATGGCTTTAACGTGGCTGGGATGGAGGGATTCGACCTTGCCACCAATATAAAAATATAATTGGTAATGGCAATTTTTGAACACAGTTCAAAAACCAAGGGCGGGGAACAGTCACAGGCTGTGCCCGTTCGAATCACCCATACTCAGCAAAATAAAAAAGCCAGACGCGTGGTCTGACTCCCTTATTTTGGCTGGGATGGAGGGATTCGAACCCCCGAATACTGGTACCAGAAACCAGTGCCTTACCACTTGGCGACATCCCATTAACGGGGGTAATTGTAGCATTTAGAATGTAATAATGAAAGAGGGCTAACCACTTTGGTCTGTTTCATCGATTATTTCATGACCTATGATTTCTTCCAATAAATCTTCAATCGTAACTATACCTACGATTTTCCCACTTTTTTCAACAGGCATTAAGTGGGTGCGATTTCCAATAAACTTACGAAAAAGTGTGTCAAGTGCGGTTCTAGAGCCAATTGGCTTAGATGGGTAACGCTTAAAGTTTTTTATAAGAACAGGATGATTATCAAAATCAATGTCCACCAGGTCTTTCATTAACAATACTCCGTAGGTTTGTTTTCGGTCCTTACTAACAACTGGCATACGACTAAATCCTCGGATTTTTATTTCATCAATTTTCTGAGCATCAAGTATGGTGTCAGGTTGCAAGGAATAAACTTGTTTCATTGGAGTCATAATGTCGCTGACGCATTTTTCGCTCATGCTTAGCGCACCGCGCATTATTTCTACCTCATCTTCGTCTAATTCACTTGTAGTGTATTCTAGATGCTCATCAATCATGACCCCCAGCTCCATGCGGCTGTGTAGCAGATTAACTTCATGGCCGAGTAGTTTATCTAGTAAGAGTTCCAGTGGTTTTGAAACTGGGTAGCTTAACGTAATCATTAATTGTAAAACCGGAGCAAAGGCGTACATAAATTTTAAGGAATGTTTAGTGAATAACGCCTGAGGAATTACTTCACCAAAAACGACTATTAATAGCGTGCTTATTAAGCCTGCTATTAATCCCGATGTAGCGTTGCCGATTACCAGTGAAGTTGCGGAAATAACAGCAACGTTTGTCAATAGTATGCTCGCCAAGCTAAGATGAACTTTTTTGCGGAATGGAATGATGCGTTTAGCACGCTTGTTACCAGATTTTGCTTTTCTACGGAGTTCGTTAGGGTCGAGTGACATTAAGGCTACATTTAGCCCTGAGCATAGTGCCGAAACGCCTATAAGGCAAACTACTATAAAAATTGTTAGAATATTGTTCATGGGCTGCCGCTAAGCAAGTGCTTTTTATGCGGACTTTGCTGCCTTTTCTTCTGCGACGAGCTGCTTACCCAGCCGGCTAATTATTGGTGGCGCAACAAATGTGGTAAGTATCACCACCAGTATTATAACTGAAAACATATCATCATTTAGTACTCCAAGTGATTTACCGGTTGCAGCAAAAATAAGTCCTACCTCCCCGCGTGGCACCATTGCCGCCCCAACGAGCATCTTTTCTGTTTTGCTACCTTTAGCTCCGATACCGGCAATAAATTTTGCTGCAATTGCCACAATCGAAATGACAATAGCGACGACATAGAGGTTTACGTTCAAGAGAGATCCGATATCAACTTGGAGTCCGGTATAGACAAAGAATACGGGCACAAATATATGACTAATGCTTGCGACGAG
>JBBQAZ010000019.1:0-19543 GCA_038316995.1 Saccharimonadales bacterium (SeqCode)
TCGCTCAAGGCTCGCTCCATTGCAACAATAGTTTCCTCTATCCACCAACGTCGTTGTTCGTCCTTGGCGTCGGCTAGACCATTTTCCGTAATTATTATAGGCTTCTTGTACCTTACCCAAGTTCGTAGCATCAACGGATAAAGTCCTTCTGGTTCCATATACCAGCCAAGATCGCTAATTGGCACTTTAGGGTTTGACCGCTTCATCCAGCCATTATAATAATCTGTGAAGTAGTAATTTATGCCTACGAAATCCTGGTGCTTCCTTATTCTGCGCAAAAACCACCAGTTCCAAAATACCCTCATATATTTAGTACTAAATTGATCAAACCAGTTATGCGGTCGCTTTGCTTGAATATTCGCAAGTTGAGCAGCCACACCAATCTGCAAATGCTTGTATTGTCTTTTCAAAATTTTATAAGATTTTCGGTGAGCTCGCGCAAGGTTATAGTAAACTTTCGCAAATCGCCACAGATTTTTTACCTGTGGCACCCACTCACCTGTTAAATAACTAAAACTAGCGTATACGTTTGGTTCGTTTAGAGTAATTACGTAGGTGAGTTGGCTGCCGTATTCTTTGCCAATCTTTTCAACAAATCGCTCAAAATATTTGATGTTTTTTGCGTTTTCAAATCCCCCTTTTTCTGTAAACCAAGTTGGCATTGTCCAGTGCCAAATATTCAAAAACGGCTCTAGGTCTTGTTTTATTAATTCGTCAATATATTGACGGTAATGCTCAACTTCTGCATCGTCCCACTTGCCTTCTTCTGGTTCAATTCGTGACCATTCTATTCCAAATCTGAATGCGTTTAAGTTGATCTGTTTTGCTAGCGCAAAATCATCCTTATATCTCTTATAGTGTTCAATACCTTTTCCTGAAATATAATTACTAGGGTTTTGAGCTTGTTTTTTTATATCATCCCAAACTGGGATCCATTCGAGTCGCTCTTTGGCTGTATCTGCAAGTTCTTTGGCATTTTCTAGCTCCCACTCACTCCACTGATTTACCGTTCCGCCTTCTACCTGGTGGCTAGCCGTGCTGCCACCCCAGTAAAACTTCCTCGGAAATATCCATTTTTCATCTTTTTGCATTAGCTAATAGTATACCCTACCTAAAACGCTTTCTGTATAGAGCTTGTGTTTAGTCTTGTCGAACTACAGTCCTAAGATACATTTTTTACAAAATATACCGTTTACATATTGGGGCACATTCCTGGTAGACACCATGGAAAAAGCCGTAACTCTGCCCCATTCATTCTTAAAGTAAAAGAAAGGGGACGCTTCAAGGCGTCGTTACATAACGACAATTTCTAGATTGTTGCTTCTCTAGTTTTTCAGTCGCCTGAAGCATTTCTATGACACTTTTTGTCTGCGCAAAAAGTTTTAAAAGAAATCACACTCCTTTAAACTTCCCGTTTTCCTTCCAATCGTGAGTATAATAGGAAGTTTTTAATTGATACTTCTTTTTGTTCGTCTTTTGACTTTTGTTTTGCAAGTACAAAAAGACAGAGTTCTTTAACAATATTCTGGATTTTCAAAACCGAGTGATTACAGTCATTTTGCGATACTACATATAAGAAGGTTATCATGTATACTTAGGCAACTCATTCCGGTGTGTCCCCCTAGAAAAATCCAGGTCTGTCGGGCAGGCTGCCCGAGACGGTCAGAAACATCGTAGCTTAGGATGTATTGGTCTTGAATTTATTTTGAACAATCGTTATGCTAATTGCATGAGTAAAAATACTCGTAAGAAAAATAATAAATCAACGAGTAAGTTTGTAATATTATTAAATAAGTTTAGTAGTAATAAAAATGTAATCTTCACCCTTGTTTTTGGCCTCATTGGAGGATGGTTTTTGCATAACACATTTGCGGCAACAGTTTTTAATGATGACTTTAACTCCTATCCTGACGGTCTTATCACGAGTGAGTATAGTTACTGGAATCCAAATTCGCCCTCAGCGAAAAAAAATGACAAATGGGAAATGACTAGCGGTGCTTTATTTTCAGCGACGCTAAACGGTGCAAAAGTAGCTTACAGCGGTTATCCAACCTTTGAAACCAGTATAGGACCAGGCCCATCTACAACCAGCGGGAATAACTCTGCTGTATTTCGTTTAACGAGTGTTCCAAAAGATTTTGGAAATGCTGAAGTTTCATTTAAGTTGTATAACAAGCAACTAGTTAGCACATCCGGTACGCCTGCAGTAGCGTGGGACGGCATTCACGTGTTTTTGCGTTATCAAAGCGATGAAAGTCTTTATTATGCTAGTGTGAACCGTCGTGATGGCGCACTAGCTATCAAAAAGAAAGTACCTGGTGGATCCTCGAACGGCGGCACATATTATACATTAGCTAGCAAAGGCACTGGCAGCTATCCAATCCAATTTAATACCTGGCAAAATATTAAAACGTCAATACGTACTAACACTGATGGCACTGTTACAATTCAAATATTTAGTAATGATAGGTTATTGCTGTCTTATATTGACAATGGTTCGGTCGGAGGAGCGCCAATTATTAACCCAGGAAAAGTTGGTATACGCGGCGATAATGCTGAGTTTTACTTTGACGACTTTGCTGTGAATAACCCTGATATTGTTGATTCGCCTAATCCACCTTCGACACCTCCAAGCGATACTGTCGCTCCCACTACGTCAATAGCCATGCCTGCGAATAACGCTACGATTACAGGCTCAACAAATATAACCGCAACCGCTTCTGATGATACCGGGGTAGCAAAAGTAGAATTTTATGATGGACTAACTCTCATTGGCGCGACTACTACATCACCCTATTCTTTAACATGGGATACGATGAAAGTTAGTAACGGCACCCATACTTTGACAACCAAGGCCTACGATGCTAACCAAAATGTGGGAACAAGTAGCGCAATTAGTGTCAATGTGAGTAACCAGACTACGACAGCTGGAGATACGATTGCTCCAGTTATCGATATAACTTCTCCTTTAAACAGTGAGTATGTTGGCAAACGTATGCGAATTGCAGCCGATGCGACCGATAATATACAAGTTGTTAATATGTATGTTTATATCGATGGAAGCCTAATCGTGAGTACAAGTGGTAGCAGCGTGAACACGGTAAAGGGTATTAAATCAGGAAGACATACAATTACCGTAACTGCTGTTGATGCGGCTGGCAACATTGGACGCTCAAGCGTGGTTGTATATAGGTAGGCATTGCCTCAGCAGAGCCATAAGGTGTTCTCTGCCATTTTGATGATGTTCTTTCGCTAGTCTTTGGCGTTCAAGAATTCATCGCTAGTTTGCTGCATAAACTGCCGCATCAAACCTACAACTTCATCAATATCTTCTCTCGTTACAGCAATCGTACTCATGTATTCATGCTAGCATGTTATCGGTATTCAGGGTTTTCGAATCCGAATTTGTTCCCGTCATCCCATTCATTCGCCACATTGCCATGATTTGGGAAACCTCCCGCATCTTTGAGCATCCGTGCTGTGTGTAGCAAATTCCAGGTCATAAATGTAGTGTTTTTGTTGGTAAAGTCATTGTCAAAGCCTGCCCTGCTGCCATCTTCTAATTTATCGCCATAGCTGGGGCCTGGACCTGCTTCTCCGAGCCACGCTGCATCTGGTTGCGGTGGTATAACAAAACCTATGTGGGCCATGGCATATAGCGTTTCCATAGCAACAGCTTTAGCACCATCTTCATTGCCCGTTACCAAGCAACCACCTGTTTTACCATAATACAAATACTGACCCTTATCATTCTTTTTGCCACTGTTTGAATACAACCGTTCAACTACTAATGTGGCAAGACTGCTTTTAACTCCAAGCCAAATCGGAGAACCAATTACCAATATGTCAGCGGCCATAACCTTGTTTTGAATTTCTGGCCAAGCGTCTTCTTCCCAGCCATGTTCTGTCATGTCTGGTTGCATTCCAAATGCTATTGCATAATCAACTGGGCGGATAACCTCTGTTTTGACCCCTTGTTTTTCCATCAATGTTTTGCTGAGGTTTATAAGCAAATCTGTGTGACTATCAGCTGGTGATTTTTTGAGCGTGCAATTTAAATAGACTACGCTTAAATCATCATATTTTTTGTCTAGTGAACCGCTCATTAAATACCAACAAAGCCTATCACTGCTGCCATAACAAATAGCGTTACCAACTCATGTGCGATGTTTATTAATGTAAGTCTCGTATCGCGTTGTTCAAATGCATCGTGGGTTATCATTCTAGTCGCTGTAAATCCAATCCATCCAATAAGCGCTGCCTTTAGTGCTGCACCCATAAAGCTAACATCGTAAAACGAATAAACAAGATACGTAAGCTCAGCCAATATATAGGCTGTTACAAGGCTAACAACCACTGTTATGCCAATTGCTTTCATGGCGCCAGTTTCCGTATTCTTATCAGAAAGGCCCGCAAGCTTTTGCCATTTTTTCCCAAAAACCGGTTTGGCATACCAAATTGAGCCAACTACCATACTCGACACCATTGCTAATACTACTGCCAACCAAGATACTTCAACTTCCATATACCCTCCTTGAATGTTGTTTATAGGGTAAATTATGCTCCCGGTAGCGTTAATTGTCCAATGGTGTTTATTTACTCTGGTTTCTTGGTCGCTTGGCGTATTTGCCTTTTGGGCGAAACTTATCATGATAAGAAAGGTCTGACTTAGATGCGGTCAAATCAACTATTCTGTCATTAAACTTTTTAAATAATGCCGAGTAGTGTTGGCTAGGAACCAATATTTTGCCAAGTTTCTGCTTTTCATCAAGATGATCTAGTAGTGAGCGAAAATCACCATCACCAGATACCAAAATTGCCTTGTGATAGTTCGGATATTCCTTCATTGCCCAAAGCACCAGGTCGGCATCGACATTTCCTTTAATATGCATTTCTTCTTCAGCAGCTTTTTTGTCCTTATCTGACGCTTCACTATTCATGACGACTTGCGGACGAGATAGATCAAAAGTTTGCTTTAGCACTATTTTATAACCTGATTCATGAAGTTGCTCATACATTGGCTCGAACTCAGGAACGTAGCCAATGAACATAAAAGCCTCATCTACTCCGTGTTTTTCTTTCAAATAAACACGGAATTTCTTCCAGTCCATCTTCCATCCAACTTTTTGAGTCGAAACATTTAAATTCTGACTGTCAATAAACGCATAGGTACGTCTTGGTTGTTGATTTTTATTTCGATTAAAGAAACGCTTTGCCATTTGCTCAGTATTATACCACTACAAGAGGTATTCGTGGATACGATCAAACAAAACACCGCAGTCACCCGCAGTTAGCTCAAGCTGATTGCCAAGCTTATCTTTAAGCATTTTTTCGCCCTCGTACACTTGATTCAACTTACTGTCACTTTGTAAAATCTCTAATGATTGAATCGGCTGTTGCGGAAAATCTATCGGGCTAGCCCGTATACTTTGCGCAAACTCAACAAGATCATGTCCTTCAGTTTCCATTATATAATCGTGTACTAAACCAGACCCAATGGTGACAGGATTACGTGGAATCTCTTTGTAGCGCACTAGTAGTCGATTTGTAGCGTTTGGTCTAATTGCAATTTTGCCAATCAATACCACCGAATAAGGTTGAAAAATAAGCACATCTTTTTCCGCTGCTAAAAAATCTATCTCCAATAAGTCTTTTTCTGAGTACAACAACAAATCCATTTGGTCTGCACTACTGCGAACTTTCGTAATAGGATCGTTGCCTAATTCCAATAGCGTTTCTTTTAAAACTTCAAAATCTTCGTAGGATGGCGGGCCCACCTCCGCAGATATTACTCTCATAGTTAGAGAACACTATATCAGTTATTTTATCGTGAGGTAATTGGTTATGTTTTGTTTATAACCTTCTGCAAATTCAGGCACCGATTTTTTTAGTATTTGTCGGATTATTGGCGAAGCAAGTCTGCGACCTGGCATTTTATTTGAAAGTTCAAAGTCCAAACTGTAGTTAACTGCTGTGTTGTTTCTGTCGATGTCAGTCAACACAAATTGTAAAGCAACGCGCGCTAATTTTGACTTGCCCTCTAGGCGTATTCGCTCATACATTTCATACTCAGTCACAGCGCATTCTAAACCTAAATTTAGTCTGTCTATTTCTGTTCTTATTATAGTGTCTGGCATTAGCACCTCACCACTTGGTTCGATTGTTAATGCTGCTACGTGTGGCCAGTTTGAAGTAACTATTCCAGCTGAAAATACTTGCTCACGACTGAAAGGAACTGTTTCCGTTACCTTAAAGCTAGGCATCTTTTGTACTGCATGGTAAGACTTTTTTAAACCTTGGGTTCAGTATATTTCTGACTTCCATGCACACTCCTTTTTTTGATTACTATAATAATACCACCCCGCTTATTCTATTACTCTGTCATAATAAGCCCATGCGAAGAATAGCAGTACGTGGAATTATTGTTAATGACAACAAATTATTGTGCGTAAAGCTCAAACCCTACGCCGGTGTTCTCCAGGGAGATTATTGGTGTTTGCCTGGTGGAACGGTCGACGAAGGCGAATCACTCATCCATGCTCTCAAGAGAGAACTGAACGAAGAACTCGCTACTGATGGCGAAATAGGCAGTTTACTCTTCATAAACCAGTTTCTCCTGAACGACACTGATCATCTAGAATTCTTTTTTGAAATTAAAAACGTACAAGATTTCCTAGAACTCGACCTTTCAAAGGCATCACATGCCGCAGAAGAAATTGCGGAGGTTGCTTTTATAGATACCAGTAAAAATCACATCTTGCCATCATTCCTCACAGAAAAATCAGCAAACGAACACCTGCAAAGTAAAGCCCAAGTTATATCTAGTTAGACACATATCTTTAATGTAGTGTTTCGACATATTCACGTGCAAATCAAGCACTTCCCTTTTCATCTAAATTAATCAAATAAACCTCAATGACCATAGCAGTTCACGCAAATTTAAGTCGAGACGCGTATTGGATATTGGCTTCACAAAAGGCCTTAATGCTCACATACAGAATTTTCTACGAAGAGAAGTTGACGTATGATTAAACCACTAGATTTGCTACAATGTACACATAATGAACTAACATGGAGGGTTTCATGGACGATGTAAAATCAATATCTGAGCAGTTTTCAGACTCAGCAAATGAGTTCTGGACAACGGTTGGGGATTATTTACCAAAGCTTATCGGAGCATTACTGCTAGTTGTAGCGGCATTAATTGTTGCAAAACTAGCCCAAGCAATTGTGGAGCGAGCACTTCGCTTGGCTCGAGTAGATAAAATTGCTAAAAGCAAACAAGTTGCAAGAACGCTAAAAAATGCAGAATTAAACATAGATTTTGTTGACGTTGCAGGGCGCATCACCTTCTGGGTTGTCATTGTGATTTTTGCATTAACAATCGCGGACGTGCTGGGGCTTACAGCAATGAGCGATGTCATCCGTGAACTACTGGACTACTTACCTAATGTTCTTGCAGCAGTAATTGTACTTACTGTTACATTTGCAGGTGCACGATTGGTGCGTGACTCAGTTGCTGCAGCACTACGTCACATGCGCGTAGACTTTGCCCATACGGTTGGCTCTATTAGCTTTTACGTTTTGGTCGTTTTTGGAAGCCTAATGGCTCTTGATCAGCTTGGTTTTGATACAACAATCTTAGCTGCTAACATCACGATCATTGTTGCCGGAATTGTCTTTGCACTTTCACTTGCCTTTGGACTTGGCGGAAAAGACACAGCCAAAAAAGTAGTAGACGAATCATACGCAAACTACAAAAAAGATATTCACAAAAAGTAACGCTAACAAAAAGCTAAAAGAACTGCCCCCGCAACCGGCAGTTCTTTTCATCTAAGCGCTCATATCTGATCGCCTAAGCGGGCTTTGTTTGCCCATTCGTCGGCTAGTTCGTTTTGCTCTGTTCCAACGTGTGCGCGTACCCACGTAAGCTTTACATCTCCGTCGTTATACAAGTCATACGCAGTTTTTACCAAGTCTAAATTTTTTATCTCTCCACCTTTTTTCTTCCAACCTTTTGCATACCAGCCTGGAGCCCATTTTGTAATGACGTTTATCCAAAATTCGCTATCTGTTCGTATTTCACATGATTCACCACCTGCTAATTTCATAGCAGCGATAATTGCCTCACCCTCCATTCTTATGTTTGTAGACTCTTTCGCAGAGCCTAGTGCTACGGGTTTTTTGTCTTGAATAACCGCAAATCCACCTGGACCAGGATTAGGACTACAACTTCCATCTGTGTAATAAGTAAACATCTAGATAAGTATACCGATTAATTATATTTAGGCTACTCGTGGCCTAAAAGTAACGCATCCAATTCCTGAAAGAAAACTACACAATTATTCAATCCTTCTTTATCGCAACGAGGATTGGATTTGTTGCTATTTTCGTTTTCGTTTTAGCTTTCGTCGCTCATCAACTTGGGCCTTGCGGCGTTCATCTCGTGACATACCTGCATACTTATTTATGGCGGCAACTTTATCGCTGTGTATTTCAGTGATACGCTCCAAAGATGGAAGAGTCATAGCAGCTGCTGTACCCGCAATTGTTTGCGCTACCGGGTCATTTGTAAGGATTTCTCGCTTATACTGTTCAAAATTTTCATCATCTATTTCTTCAGGAATTTTATCTAGCGCAGCTAGAGATCTTCGAACAATATCTCTAAAGCCAAGTGAAATTTCTGCAACCACTTCGTTTGAAACAAACAGCCCAGGAAAGTGTTCATGTGAATCACGAGCAGAGAAAACTACGAAAGCACCTATGGTTTTAAACTTGCTTTTGTTGGCTGCATCGATAGCCATAATTCTCAATTCTTCTCTGTCTAGCGGACTGTCCCAAACCGCTCCCTCACCATCTTCAGGCATCATCTGTAAGGTTTCAACAAAAGGATACTCGTTTAATGCTGCTTTAACCAACTGCCCCTCATTCCATTTTCCCATTGGTAATAGAACAGAATTTCTTGCTAGATTGGAAGAGTTTAGGTGTGAAATTGTTACGCTGGTGGGGTATGAAGGAACTGGTGGAAATTCACCTCGCTCATCGCGATGCTCCTGCTTACTGATAATCTTGAAATCATTCGGGAAAAGTAAAAACTCACTCAATGCTTGAGCGGCGGAATCATCGGGAACATCTCGAAATATCTCATGTACATTCTTAGACATATTATTTACATTGTATCAAATAATTTGATTAATACAAACTTCGGTAGTTTTAGAGTTCTTCGATTTTTACGCGAGTTTGTTCGGTTGTGTCACGGTCTCGGACGGTTACTGTTCCGTCTTCCAATGTGTCGAAGTCAATTACTATACACTTTGGCGTTCCAATTTCATCTTGTCGACGATAACGCTTTCCGATGTTTCCATTATCGTCAAATTCACAAACATACTTTTGACTTAGCTGTTTATAAACTTCCCTTGCCTTTGCAACAAGCTCTGGTTTATTTTTGAGTAGTGGGAACACTGCTAATTGCACCGGTGCTAAATCTTTGTGAAGTTTCAAAACTGTTCGTTCTTTACCGTCCCCCATGTCTTCTACGGTGCAGGCGTCACTGAGTACTGCCATAAATACTCTACCCATTCCCATTGACGTTTCCAGTACCCAAGGAATATATTTTTCGTTTGTTTGAGGGTCGACATATTGCAGATCGACTCCAGAAAATTTAGAATGCTGAGATAAATCATAGTCAGTTCGGTCATGAATTCCCTCTACCTCGTCAAACCCGAGAGTTGGGTAATCATACTCTATATCCCATGCATCAGATGCATAAAACACTAAGTTGTCGTGCTGGCTCCACTGAAGTTTAGACTCAGAAATACCAAGATCGTTTACGTACCAATCCCAGCGGTCATTTTTGATTTTTTCAAAAGCTTCCTTGTTTTGGTTTGGTGCTACGAAAAACTGAGTATCGGCTTGTTCGAATTCACGCGTACGAAACAAAAAATTACGCGGTGAAATTTCATTGCGAAAGGCCTTGCCAATCTGAGCAATACCGAAAGGAATTTTCATCCTTGTAGTGTCTACTACATTTTTAAAATTTAGATATATTCCCTGGCAAGCTTCGCCTGGTAAATAGACGGGTCTCGCGTCTTTCCCAGTAAAATCACCAAGATTTGATTTTACTAGCAAGTTGAAGGGTTTTACATCACTAAAATTATTTTTTCCGCAGTTAGGGCACTTAATCTTGTCTCGGTTTTCATCAAATAGCTTGTTGATTTCGTCATCGCTCATTTTTTCATCAGCCTTAACGCCAATAGAGCCCAGTTCCTTATCGACTCTTACCCGAGCATGACACTCTTTGCATTCTGCCAGTGGATCTGAAAAGCCCCCAACATGCCCTGAGGCCTCCCAAACTTTGGGGTGCTTAAACATAGATGAATCAATACCAACAAAATCTTCACGCATATGGACGTTTCGGCGCCACCAAGACTTTTTTATGTTGTTTAAAAGCTCGACTCCATATGGACCAAAATCGTATAGCCCCGCTTCACCACCATAAATTTCGCTGCCTTGATAAACAAACCCACGGCGCTTGCAAAGGCTGACTATATCTTCCATTTTTACTTCTTTACTCATATTAACTCTATTCTAGCAGATGGTGTCAGTTTGTCTCCTCTAAACATCCAATTCTTAAGACACTATTACGTTTTCATATCCATTATCTTACAAAGTAACAATTCTATAGCAAATTGTGTTCAACCATATTGCGACAAATACCATAACAGGTTGTAGTAATAGCGGAATCGACCTTTATATTGGATAGTTTTATTGCTCGACTCTGGCCAAGTGAAACTCTTAATAATTTGATGTGTGTACTCGTGAAATTGCCATTGTCGGCAATAGTAAATTGCATATCTGATGAGCTAAACGCATAAAGTAAGTCCTCATCCAGCGAAGCCCCAACAGTATCGTTACGCAAATCAGGTACAAGACCAGAAATATTCAGTACGTGTAGATAAAACCAAACATCAACTAGTTCCGGGTTAAGATTTTCATCATTTAACCCCTCCAGCCCCCTTGCCAATACATCGAAATAATCATGTTCATCTGCGTCCTGGTCTACAACTTTATCGATTAATTTTAAATATTCGTAGGCCTTCATTGTTCTATCAATGTCTTTTACGATATTAGAAAAATGAGTTTTAACCCGTGAAGATGTAAGTGTTTGAAGATTGCCCTTGCCTTTAATGACGGTCAATTCGTTTAACGCAAAAAGCTCTATCCCCCCTGCGAGTTTTGATTTTGCACGGCGCGCACCCTTAGCGATAACGCTTAGTTTTCCATTATCCTCAGACAGCACAGTCAGAATTCTATCAGCCTCTTGGTAGTTTGTACGCCGTAAAACAATTCCAACGGTACTTAATTGATTCACGATTGCCTTTTTGCTGGGATTCTATCGATTGCCTTCTTTAGCTGCTTCAATGTGGTGGCTGGCTTATACAAATATTCAACAATTCCAAGATCTTTCATAAGCGTTTCATCTGAAGTAAACTGTGGATGATCAACATAAGTTTGAAGAATAATTGGTATGTGCTGGGAGTCAGCATATGAACGTAGCTCATATACAAACTCTAGGCCGTTGTGGTTACCAAGAAGCAACTCTAAGACAATCACATCTGGAAGGTTGTCATCGATTGCCGATATCGCTTCTTGCGCATCACTTACGAGAGTTATGACATTCTGCGTATCAAGAATTTTACTATACTGCGCCGCAAGAGTTTTATCTGGTTCTATAAGTAATATATTCATAAATAATTCTAGAGTAGCGAAAGTTGAGGGCTTGGAGTAAGTGTTATCGCCAAACCATCCATCCCCTTATGTTTTGAAGGTCGAAGTTTTACGGAAAGCTGATCAAATAGTGCGTCTGCTAATGCTACTCCGCTCATTGTAGTGTGTGAAGATGTTGGTAGAAGTTGACGTGCACTGCCTACTAAGTTTTTGTGTCTTAAAAAACTATCTGCACGAATAGACAGTTGCGGCGAATAAACCCCTGCAACAAGGCCCCAGCGAGACCGATGTACACCAAATACTACCTTAGAATATTGCTTTTCTCCGGCCGCTTCAATGAATGCCAAGCCTAGTGCACTCATGCCAGATTTAAGTAGCTCTGAATTTACAATAACCGGAGCGTACTTTCCTGAACTACGTAGCGTCAGCTCTGTCTGACTACCCTTTGCGATAGAACGTAATTCATTGCTCACATTTTGCATAACTGCCGTCAAACCAACTTGCGCTGTTTGATGATTTTGCGCGCTCGAAGCAAACCTTTGCCAGGTAAGATAATGTTCAATAAGCTTCAATCCTGAATCTGCGGAAATATGAATTGATTCAGCGGACAGTTTTTTGTCTAGGTTTTGGGCAAGCTCAGCCTCTTGTCGAATATATAACAGTGGTCTTCGAAGATGTTCAGCTACCGCAGAAAGCAATTGCTCTGACTCTACGCTTGAAGTCTCATCAATAAAACCATGACTCACTACAGACCGCCTTTTACACCCTCTATATTTGCTAAAAAGTATAGCAGTTGTATTAAGTGCTGGCTACAAGATTCCTACGGAATGAAACTCATTTCTCTAAGAATAATTTCGTTAAAATCCTTAATGAACTGATCAGATAAAACGCTTATTTTTATTGTTTTATCACGCAGTGGGAAAAGCACAACACTCCCCTGTTTATCCTTTTCAACTTCACCATTCAAACGTGATCCAGCTACAGAAGGCACTTTTTCTAGCGTGATTGGCTGAACCGTAACCGATCCTTTCTTTGCATCGCTCGTATACCCGTCGAGCACCCTATCATAAGCACTTTCTAGAACCTCAACCCGAAGTGCAAATGAAATTCCTGAATTTACACTAGGAACATAGTTTGGGTGTAAATATCCATCTATCGGGGTGTTTCCCTTCCCAGATTCATCAAAATATGCCGCCCACGTTTTTGGATAGCGGACAACCAATGAACCGAATTGCGATGGACCACTATATGTTTTGAGAGGTTCTTTCTCTCGTTCTACAAACTCAGCTTCCTGCTCTGCTTTACTTTCTGATACGGCAATTTCTGAGGCTTTGGTTATCTTGTCCTCTACATTGTCGCGGAAATCATTCCGGCTGCTCATCATCATGAATCCGTAGACTAAAGAGCCAATTAAAAATAATGATAAAATCACTACCACTACAATAAACTTTACAGGTTTATGTGCTTTCATCTGTGATGCGGATTGTGGTTGAACCTGTTGTGGTTGTGGATTAAATCCAGCCGGCGGGCCTTGTGGCGCGCTAGGCTGAAACGGATCTTGAGGTTGCATAGTGCTTATGATAGTGGAAATTAACGAGTAAATCCAGACGCTCCTGAAATGTACTAATAATTTTACACCTCATAGTTATATAAAAGGAGCCCTTTTGATTCTTTAAGAATCTTTTTTTTAGGGATTTTAAAAGCAAAACTTACAAGTTTTACTTTTTGTCTAGAATACGTTTGAATAATCATTTTATCCAGTTTTATCATGTATTTATCTAATAAGAAAACAAAGATTGCATCTGTTGGAGGCAGTTTTTTCTTCCAAAAATTGCCCCAAACAACCTTAACATTTCCTTTATACTTACGTGTTCTCGCCCAGCAAATAATCGCTAATATCGGGTTAAGCTCATATCCAATAACTTTAATCCCCCGCTCCGCAGCTGCAATCATTACTTTTCCGTCACCACATCCCAGTTCAAGTAATGTTTCGCCTTTTTTTAAACTAATCATGTCCAAAGCCGCCTCAACCTGGGGAGACAACGTCGGAACATACGGAGCGCCGAAAAAAACTACAAACGAAAACATTAGAAAAATTATGAATATGACGAAAATCAACATCTTAAAGCTTAGTGTAGCGGATTATTTATCAAGTCCAAGATCAGGACGAAACAAAGCGACAGATCCATACTTACTGCAAGTTCCTGCAATGTCGTCAATAATTCCAAAGCCTTCGTTTGTGACATTTGCAACTTTATCCATATTCAGCACTGCAGCGGCTTCATTCTGTGAACAAACGTCCTGAGCTGTCCTAAATCCAACTATTTCGCTAAAAGCATCTAGTATTGAGAATCCAGCAGTCATGATTTTACCGGCGGAGTCATAGTGCGGTCCAATCCCAGTTTCTGGGTTACGCAAGACGATTGCGCCGCTATTTCCATGGATTAAAGACGGCTCTAGCTGTCCGGGTGGACCTAGCTCGGTCGGAATTATAAGCGGCTGGATTCTGCCAGACTGAATTGCATCTGTCATGGCTGTGGTTGCCCATTCTGGCAACGGAGCACTAACTGGTCCCTGATCAGTTGCCCCCATAAAAGGTTCAAAGTATGAAAGTGTTAGTTTTATTTTGAATCCATCGTACTCTTGATCTGGAGTACCTTCTGCTATTTCAGCATCGACGATACACTTATCGCTATTAATGGGTGTCGAAAATATACGTGGACTGGTTACAAGCTCAGTTTGGTTTTTTCTAATTACTAACGCTCCAGCTTGCTGGGTTTTTGAAGAATAACCAGCCTTGCTATCGCAACTAAGCGTAACCGAAACTGTAGCAGCATTGGCAATGCCTGGATCAATTTCGCGGGGCGTACGAATTATTAATGGCTCAGTTACTGAAAAATCAGGACGCGAAGAAAGTGCTAGAGCTTCATCATTAATAATCGCGTCTTCTGCTTGTGTTTGTTCAATTAATCCTTCTCCCCAATTATCAACCCGATCTTTTGCATAATTTCCAACCATAAGTGCGAACGCTATTCCACCAACAACACACGCCGTATCAACCACGCGTCGTGTTCGTTTTACTTCAGCATCGGTGTAATCCCTGTCGAAAGCAAGCCACGCATCATCCATCTCTTCGCGAGTAATTGACGCTCTACCTTGTGGACCTTCATAATATTTAGACATAACGATATATTATTATACAACTATTTGTATTTATATCAAGCTACTATGTACTTATCTTTATTAACTTATTTTCTGCGGTCTTGAGCAGTGACTCAATTTCTTTAAGCAATTTCTCACCTTTTTCATAGTTTTTAAATGCATCATCAATGTCTAGATCGTCACTTTGCAGTGTTTCAAGCACTTCTGCTAATTCTGCCTGTAACTCTTTATAAGATTTCTTTGCCATAGCGTCTATTCTACACCTTTCTTAACTTCTGCAAAAAAGCTTCCGTCAGCAAGTTGAACTGACACTTCGTCGCCCTCAGAGAGTGATTTTGCCAAAACAATTAGCTTTGATTGTTTGCGAACAACGGCAAATCCCCGCTTTAGAATTTGTTTAGGACTGTACGCACGCAGTAATTCTCGCCGATGAGCAACTAAATTACTTTGGTTCTCTACCTGATTGCTAATAGCGTCGATTAATTGAGCCCTGTAATCTTTTACGTTTCTTTGAGCCGATGCAAAAAATCCTTCCAAAAACTGATTTAAATATTTCTCTGCCATTCTCAACTGCAACAATTGCTCTCGACGATCCGGTACTAGTAGTTCTGCTGCATTGCTTGGTGTGCTAGCTCGTACGTCTGCGGCCAACTCTGCAAGGCTAACATCGCGTTCATGGCCTATAGCAACAAGTGTTGGTATTCTACTTGCTGCAACGGCCCTAGTTACTTGTTCACTGCTAAAGGCCGCCATGTCATCAGGGCTGCCACCACCACGAGTTATTATTAGTACTTCTACACTGTGTTCAGGATACGTATTGAAGTGCTCAATGGCCTGCACGATTTGCTGAACCGCGGCATCTCCCTGAACTTGTGCGTCTTTGTGCAAGATCTCAATGCCTTGCCAACGGTCACTGAGTATTTTTAAAAAATCAGAGTACGCAGCAGACTCGCCGGATGCGATTAAGCCAATTTTCTCTGGCGGATAGGGTAAGCTTCGTTTCCTGGAAGTATCAAACAACCCTTCTTTTTTTAGTTTAAACTCAAGTAGTGCAGCAGCTTTCTTTATTGTTCCTTCACCACTCGGCATTATGGATTGAACGGTTAGACTAAATCCGAACTGCGGATGCAACTTTGGATTACCTGCAACTTTTAAGAGCATGCCTTCCTCGAGTGGTCCCGGCAACTGATAAATTGTTCCAAAACATTTTACGCTCGCCTGTTCATCTTTTAAATCAAAGTACACCCAGCGATTTTTGCTGATTCTAAAATTAGAGATTTCACCTTCGATAACAACATGCGGGTACGCAAATTCGAATGTCTGGTTAACAAGTGCGACAAACTCGCTTGGCTGGATTACAACATCTTCCATTCTATTTTTCTTGCGAGTGAAGGTTCTTTTGATAAAAGTAATAACCTGTTGGGAGTTGGATACTAATATTTACCACACGGTATGCAAGAACAACAGGAAGACTAAGCGCTGCTGGAACACCAGCTGCGGTAAATACACCGGTCATTAATGCTTCGTAAATTCCAACTCCTCCCGGAAGAACCGATAAAATTCCCGCAAAGTTCGCAACGGCATAAGCAACAATAATTGCACCAGGGTTTACGTATGTCCCAAACGCTGCAAAAACGACAAATATCGCCGTTACTTCTGCAAAGTTTGCAAACAAAGCATACAAAAGCGGTGCTTTTAATTGACCAAAATCAGACCTGATTTTCATATAGTTTTTATGCAAGTCTATAAATACCCTTTGAACATTATCAATCTTGATTGTTTCTGGATGTTTTGGTCTTACAAAATGAATAACCTTGTTTACTACTTGTGTCAAAAATGTCATGAAACTACTTATGCGTTTTTCGCTCCCAATTATGTAGGATACAAACGTCGTTCCAATAAATAGCATGGTTGCTAGCGAGCCAGCGATCAATATAACAAAATCATTAGCATCTCCGCCCAAAGCCAAAAATATCAACCCTATACCTAGTAAAACTTGAAAAGATACAAACAAAAGAATAAACCGCATCAACTGTACGAGCGTAGTTTTGCCGCCACTAATATTCTCATCTTTCATTCGCAGGCTAAGATAAGAAAACCCGCTTACGCCTGCACTAGGAAACACATTATTTACGAAATTTAATTCTAAGCTAAGTCGAAACATTGATTTTGTACGGAACCTTGTGCCAAGAATACGAAATACCCGTTGATACATCTTTGCCTGCATAAAGTGGTTTGTGGCTGCAATCGGGACAAGTAGCAATATTAACCATAAATTAGCATCCTTAAGATTTCTTACGGTTTCGCCAATCTGTGCTCTTAACGCGTAAACTGTGCCGGCTAATGCCAAAAATGTAAGAAGCGTAAGAAGTGATTTCCAATTAAATCTCTTTTTTGATTTGCTCATAGTTGCCTATTATACATCCGTACAAGCTATACTAGGAACATTGTGAGTAAATCTTTAGCAATCTTAGGTAGGCAGCCTGCCATAGGCTTAGCCGAACTAGAATCTCTCTATGGCGCAGAGTCACTACACCCCGTTCCTGGAGGTGTTATTTTAGATATGCCAACTAACGACATAGATTTCAAGCGCCTAGGTGGCTCCATGAAACTTGCAAAACTATTAACAATTTTAGACTACACTGACTGGGGTAAAATTGAAGATTACTTAGCAGTAGAAATACCGAAACACACTCAGAACCTGAGCGAAGGTAAATTTACTCTAGGTCTAAGTGCCTATGGTTTCAATTCAAACCCTAGGCGAATAAACGCTACTGCTCTGTATCTTAAAAAAGTGATTAAAGCGACCGGCCAAGGCGTACGAATAGTGCCTAATAAGTCACTAGAGCTAAGTAGTGCGCAAGTACTACACAACAAACTATTCACGTCACACAACTGGGAGCTGCTACTGCTAAAAGACGGAAACAAAACATATCTGGCTCAAACTACAAATGTTCAAGATATAGACGCATACGCTGCCCGTGACCAAGCTCGGCCAAAACGTGATGCCAAAGTTGGCATGCTACCGCCTAAACTTGCGCAGACACTAATAAATCTTGCGAACCCAGCACCAGAAACCACTGTGCTTGACCCATTTTGTGGCACTGGAGTCTTGCTTCAAGAGGCCATCCTAATGGGATATAAAGCATACGGGACAGATCTTGAACCACGCATGATCGAATACAGTCAAAAAAACTTGCAATGGCTCAATGAAACACACCATACTTCCGCTAATCCAGTGTTAGATGTTGGAGATGCCACTAACTATAAGTGGAATGAGCCATTTGAAACCGTTGCATGCGAAACGTATCTCGGTCGAGCTTTTACAACACATCCCGACCAACAAACACTCAGAAAAGTCATGCAAGATGTCGACACAATCCATGAAAAGTTCCTAAAAAATCTTGCAAATCAAACAAAATCTGGGCAACTCATCTGCATTGCAGTTCCAGCCTGGAGTGTTGGTCAGCAATTCAAACACCTAAAAACGCTTGATTCTCTCGGTAATCTGGGGTATACTCGTGTAAGTTTTGCTCATGCCGATAACCAAGATTTGATTTATCACAGAGATGGTCAGATTGTCGGACGTGAGCTTGTAGTATTAAAGAGGAAGTAAACTTCTATGTCACATGTAAAAGCAGGCGGAACAGCCAAAAACGTTCACGATAGTCCCGGGCAACGGCTCGGTGTTAAGTTATTTGGTGGTCAAGTTGTAAAAACTGGTCAAGTTATTATTCGACAAACTGGCGCAACTAAGCGCGCAGGCGTAGGCACATTCATGAGCCGTAACTTTACGATTCACGCTGCAAAAGACGGCGTAGTTCACTTTCAAAAGCGCAACTTCAAACGCTTTACTGGTAAGAGTGCCCCTCGCACCGAAGTCTCAGTTATATAATTGCGGCTAAAAACACCTTACGGGTTTCTTAGTTATCTTTTTTAGGTAAAGCAGCCTCTCCGAACGGACTTGTGTATAGTCCTTTTTCTGACTCACTAAGAAGCCGCTTAATGTATTTCGAAACTTCTGCTGGTTTGGATTGATCAACGCCTTTTCCCATATATGGAATATATCCATTAATGAAGTATCCTCCCCTAGCACGAGCATCGTCTCTTGATTCTGTCAAAACATTGAAATCTTCTTGAGCGTCATCAGCAGTAAGACTATCTCTGAAAATATACCCAAGCATTCTCGCTGTACGACCATTTCCATCCTTAAAAGGATGGAGTAGTACAACGCCTAACGCGAGAGTATCTCCAACGCGTTCGGGAGTGATAGTGTCAGGGGTGTTTTTAATTTTGTCGATAATGTCCTCGAATAACTCGTAACGGTTCTCTGGGTCAATCGTAGATTTATCGCCAATCGTTACTGTTTTTTCTGATACTAAGCTTTCAGTAGAACCATTTAGTCGAGCATTTAAATCAGTAAGAAAGAAAGCGATACTCTCTTTAGGCAGTTGTTTTAATGACTCGACTCGATCGCGCGGCGCATTGCCCGAAATATCATGTGCCTCGAGAAGTGAGCGTAACTCACTAAGTTCCATCTTTTCTCTAGCATGTTCAATCTCATGGCCATTCGCTGTTGTCGATACACTGTCTACTTCTTCGGGCGCATCTATGATATTCTCACTGAGTTTATAGACATCGAGATGTCCGGTTA
>JBBQAZ010000020.1:0-19288 GCA_038316995.1 Saccharimonadales bacterium (SeqCode)
AGGCACCTACGATTATCTGGTCAAAATCATTACTCAATTGTTTAATCGCGTTAATTACTTCTTGCTTGTGGATACCGGGAGTTATGATGCTTATTCTGTAGCCTTTTTCTGCAACCTGCTTGATTGATTCATAAGTAAAAACACCGCCGATCCAAGCACCCATAGGGAATGCGTCAATATAAAGTGTCGATTTGTCTTGGATGTGAAAGTTGCTTCTTAAATACATCTCAGAAGTGACAGCTAAGAACTTATCTTGCAGGTCCGTGCGAGGGAAATAGTAAGGAACGCCCGTAGAGCCAGAAGTAGTGCTTATGACCCAACTTTCGTTCGAAAAATCCCCATTCCAGCATAATTTATTTCGTGAATATTTTCGAAGATAGTTATCTTTGTCTATGGTTGGAATATCCATAAAATTTGTTACGTTTGTTATTCCAGATGGTTCAACGTTGTGTTTTTCAATAAAATCACTATAGGCAGGAACATTTTTGACCATTGAGTGGAAAAGTCTCAATACTCGAGTTTTACCTGTTCGGATTAATTCAACTTCGGATTTAGATTGCAGACGCTTATGTAGCAATTCAGCATGTTTGTATCCACGGGGTAAAAGTAAATGTTTCATTGGTTATCTTACTTCTAAGTTTAGCATGTCAAAATTCAGATTTTTAAAACTCCAATAGATTGACACCGGCAGATTGACTTGACTCTTTGCGTGCCATATTTATTATCTGACCAAGCACTGGTCCTATGGGTCTATCGTCAGGATTTTTGGATACTTTATGATTCAAGAAGTCACCATGTTCATTTGCATATTGTAGGACCCGCTTAGCTAACAAAGCCTTGTGTTCTTCGAAAGCGTAAAGCGCCCCTTTAATATCACCTGGAAACCCAGCGATGTATCGTATAAGTGCATCGGCACTGTATATGGCTGTATTGGCTCCGAAACCAGCCCACGGTGGCGAAGCACTACCTGCATCACCTACAACGACAATCTTTTCTCCAAATACGTATGAATCTATCGATTTGTAGTGGAACCTACCAATTTTTTTACCTACTATCTGTGATGGCAATGCCGGTTCTAGAACAAGCAAAGCCGGGAATTCACTTCTAAGTCGTTGCGCGGTTTGTTGGATATCGAAGAAAGGGACACCTCCTTCTTCGATATCGGAATAAGGTGATATTAACAGAACAGCAATAGTGTGGTTGCCATTAGGTAGGCCAATCGCTACAGAGCCAGTGGGTTTATTGTGCCAGAAATGTATTCTATGCACATCCATGCCTGCACAGGCATCTTTGCTCAGTATTGCTTGTATATACCGCATTGGGTCGGTTCGCTTGTTTAGGACAACAGAAGTTGTATCAACTAAACTATTGATCCCGTCCGCAACAATTACTAGATCGGAATCATCTCCCACTTTTTTGTTTCCTGAATATATGATAACTTCCCTAAAATCAATTTTGTCCACTGAGGCGTCAAACGACAACTCAACCCCCTTCTGCTCAGCTAATCTAACCATGTTTTCACGTAATTTATGTCGAGGGATGCTGATTAAAATCTCGGAGCCTCCTTTCCATTCATTAGAAAGTATCACATTATTGCTTTCAGGAACGTGGACAACACGGCCTCTTACCTCTATTCCACCACTCCAGGCCCGTGCGTCTCCAAGCGATTTTCTTCCAACTTCATTAAGCGTCAGATTAAAAGATCTATTTGTGTAGCCTGCTTTATCTTTACGAGGGTCGCCAGCCTTCTCTAAGACTTGAACATGCGCACCTAATTTTTTAGCAGCCAAAGCCGCAGTAAGGCCTCCGGGCCCTGCGCCAATTATAGTGATATTTAAATCTTTCAGGTTATCGTGCATAATTTTAAGTCACTTAGGACATTTTAACAGACAGATCATGTATGAATTGCACAAAAATCGCAGTTATGGTTTACAATGGGGTGGTAATAGACAAAAATAAACATATATGTCATTTATAGCCAACAGATTAGAATATTTTGATAGCAGCGATTTTCGGCGTGCCATGAAAAAGCAGCAAGAGCTTGATGACCCTATAGATCTTAGCATTGGTGTGCCAGAAGAACTGACAGCAGAACACGTTAAAGCCGCTGGTATTAAGGCAATCCAAGAAGATAAAACAACCTACACCCCCGCAAATGGCATACCAGAGCTTCGTCAGGTAATTGCAGAAAAACTTAAAAACGAAAATAAATTACTGCATGCCGACCAAAACAACGTCACTGTTGTTCCAGGGCTTACTACCGGACAGCTGCTTGTCTACCTTGCAACGCTCAATGCCGGAGACGAAGTAATTGTATTTGATCCTTATTATCCACCCTATCCTCACCTGGCCAGTACTGTTGGGGCGCACGTAGTATACATATCTACGCTCCCAACATTTCAACCAGATCTGCCTGCACTTGAGGCGGCAATTACTAATAGGACCAAGATGATTGTCGTGAACTCTCCAAATAACCCTTCTGGGGCAATCTACCCGGAAAGTACTTTACGAAAAATTGCCGAAATTGCCGAAAAGCACAACTTATTAATCATTTCAGACGAAATTTATGAACATTATGTTTACGAAGGTAATCATTTTAGCATTGGCAGTATTTACCCCAACACAATTACGATGAACGGCTTTTCTAAAGAATTTGCCATGACTGGGTGGCGTATTGGCTACATTTGCGCTCCGACTGAGATTATCGATGCAATCAATGAGCTACAGCAGTACACTGTTATGTCTTCATCTTCGATTGCGCAACATGCCGCTGTTGCAGCCATGAAGAATCGGCCAGTATTTAACGGCAAATACAAAGAAAAACGCGATTTTGTTCTTAGTAGCCTGCGGAAAATGGGAATTAATGTATACGGATCAGAGGGTGCGTATTATGCTTTCTTTAAAGCACCGCATGATATGACAGACCTTGAATTTGTAGAACGTGCCGCCGATCACAATCTTATTCTTGTCCCGGGACGAGCCTTCTCTAAACTGCATGGATTTGTAAGATTATCCTATGGGGCAGACATGCCAACGTTAAAAAGAGGTATACTAGCTTTAGAAAAGCTCACTAAAGAATTGGATGGATAATCTATGGATGCTGTCTCGAACAAAATAATACTAGTAGAAGACGATGAAATGTTGGCAGAAATTTATCAGACTCGTTTGCAACTTGCAGGATTCGAATGTAAACGCGCAAACAATGGGTTAGCTGGACTTGAGCTTATCCAAAAGGAACTTCCTGATTTAGTCTTACTAGATCTTATGATGCCAATTATGTCTGGCGATGACGTTTTAAAGGCAATGCGTGGAAGTGCTTGGGGTAAAGATATAAAGGTTATTATCCTGACCAACATTAGTGAAGCTGAAGCCCCAGATATTATTGCAGAACTTGGTATAGAAAAATATATTGTTAAAGCGAACTTAGTGCACGACCAGTTAGTTGATACAGTAAAAGACGTTCTTGGTCAGTCACCCGAAAAAACAACTGCTTGAGTTTAATGGAACACTCCCCTAGAATCTAACTATGGCAACTAAGATAGCAATTATAGAAGACGACCAAGCTATCTCCCAGATGTACCGAATAAAGTTTGAGGCAGAGGGCTACGAAGTCGAAACTGCAGAAAACGGAAAACTGGGCTTAGCTCTATGCGAAAGCATGAAACCAGACATTATTCTGCTGGACCTCATGATGCCAGAAATGACCGGCGACGAAATGCTCGAAAAACTTAGAATGACCACATTTGGAAAAGACACCAAAGTGGTCATTTTAACTAATATGGGGGAGCAAGAAGTTCCTCAAAAAGTAAAAGACCTTGGCGTAACAGATGTGATACTAAAAGCAGATATGACTCCCCGCCAAGTAGCAGAACTAGTCAAAAGCAAGCTTTAAAAGTACAATTACAGCATATGAAAATTGCAATTTTGGGATATGGAAGTCAGGGGCGTTCTGCGTTTGAGTATTGGAGATCATCGGACAATGAAATTACAATATGCGACGCCAATGAAAATGCAACCTTGCCAGATAACGAAAATGCAACTCTAGGTGAAAATTATCTTGCCAATTTAGACCAGTATGATCTGTTGATACGAACTCCTGCGCTTCATCCGAGTGTAATTATTAAAGCAAATCCAGAATCACCAGATATCTTAAATAAAATATGGTCCAATACAAATGAGTTTTTTAAAGTCTGCCCTACTAAAAACATTATAGGTGTGACCGGTACGAAAGGAAAAGGAACAACCAGTACTTTAATTACTGAAATGTTAAAAGCCGCGGGAAAAAACGTACACCTTGGTGGAAATATTGGTATTCCACCGCTTGAAATGCTTAAAAACAATATCCAGTCAGATGATTGGGTGGTATTGGAACTTGCCAATTTTCAGCTTATTGACCTTAAAACTTCTCCAAAAATAGGTATTTGTCTAATGGTTGAGCCAGAACACATGGATTGGCACAAAGATTTTGAAGAATATAAAATAGCAAAACAGCAACTATTTGCACATCAATCAGTTCAAGACATTGCAATTTACTACAGTGACAACGTAAATTCCAAAGAAATTGCATCAGTTTCCTCTGGTAACAAAATACCGTATTTTAGTGAACCTGGTGCATTTATTAATAATGAATACGTATCAATTGGCGGATATGAAGTAGTAAGCACATCGGGGGTTAAGCTACTAGGAAAACACAACTTGCAGAATATTTGCGCGGCAGTCACAGCCTTTTGGCAGGTTTCTCAGGACGTTCAAGCTATTCAGTGGACTGTGGGTACTTTTGCAGGGTTAGAGCATCGTTTAGAGTTCGTTGCCGAAATTGAAGGTGTTAAATACTATGACGACTCCTTTGGAACAACACCAGAAACGGCTGTAGTTGCTATAGAGGCCTTTGAACAACCAAAGGTGGTCATACTTGGCGGCTCAGATAAGCAGGCTAACTATGACAAACTTGCTAGAACTGTTAAAAGCCACGGCGTACGATCCGTCGTGCTTATTGGTGTGACGGCCGATGCCATTGAGCAAGCACTCCGAACTGAAGGATTCTCGCAGATTTTTAGAGGCGGTGATACTATGCAGCAAATTATTACTTGTGCAAAAGAACAAGCTGAATCTGGAGATGTACTATTGCTGTCTACAGGATGTGCGAGTTTTGGCTTGTTCAAAAACTATAAAGATAGAGGCGATCAGTTTAAACAAGTTGTGCAATCACTTGCTGAAGCCGACGTACAATAGCGTCTTCGGGTTGTATGACGCTCACGCTGTAAGTGCTGGCTATTTCCTGGATTTCTTCTTGTATCCAATGGTAGTGCGTACAACCTAGTACTATTACGTCTACGCCCGCACTACAAACATCTCTAATTTGTTTATCGATTTTTTGCCTATCTATTTTTTTTGCTTCAATCATAATTGACCAGTCGCTACAATCCGGCTCCAATATTTCTAAATCCACACCGTGGAGTGCTTTTAGCTCTTTGTACCTTTGGCTTTTAAGTGTCGCAGGTGTAGCACAAACGGCAATTTTTTTTGTTTTAGTCTGTATTGCGGCAGGTTTTATCATTGGTTCAATGCCAATAACAGGAGTTTTTGAATGTTTTCGTATTTTCGTAATAATATTTGTAGTTACAGTGTTACAGGCAATCACAATAACATCACAACTTTCTTCAATAAAACTATCTATAAATGGGATAACCAGTAGCTCTAGTTGTTTAGATGTTTTACTCCCGTATGGCAAATTTTCTTTATCACTCTTAAAACTAACTATTGCATCTGGTAAAGCTGCTTGAATGGCATTTGCAATAGATTTTCCCCCAATGCCAGAATCAAAAACGCCAATTTTCACTATAAATCACCTTTTGCCATGTTTCTGTTCTCAAAATAAAGTGCCTCACCCTTTCCTATATGGCGTGGAATGTATTCTTGTACGAGTGCTTCGTGTGGCACAGGTACCGGTATTCGCGATGGATGAATACCACGATCCCAAACCGCCACTACTCCAACTGTTTTCCCTAAAACATCTTCTACTTCTAATACCCCGCGGGTATTTGTAAACTTATTAAAAACATCCTCTACAATTACCACTCTTTTAACACTATCCAGCAAATCTTGATCGTTAAAATCTCGAAATGTGAACAACTTGTGCTCATGCGTACTGTTTTCCTCGTCCTTGTCCAGCAAAACGAGTGGTAACGTTATTTCAGAATATAAATTTACTGCCTCTGCGAGATTCTCGCCACCTTCTGGAATGCCAATCAAAGCCTGTGGTTCATACAATGCAGCCACCGAGCCTAAGAATCTCGCTACTTTCCTAAGAGCCGTTGGGTTTTTAAATAATTTATCAAAATTTAGTTTATTGTTTGCTTTTTCCGTTCCTTCGGGATCACCTGCAAAGTTAAAGCTTCCAATTTCCAGTACCCCTGCATCGAGTACTGTTTTTCGAACAATATGCCCCATTGCCTACTCCTTGCTACTGATTATTCTTGCTGCTAATATGACGTTTTCAAACAATGCACAAACTGTAAGTGGGCCAACGCCACCCTTCTTTGGGGTAAGTATTAAGTCATCGCGTTCGTAGACCGTTTCATGCAAGTCACCAACTGTCCTCCCGGACTCACTAGCTACTCCAGCATCTACAACAACAGCACCTTGCTTGATCATATCTGGGTATAAAATTGCAGGGCTTCCAGTTGCAGTAATAATTATGTCAGCGTCAAGAGTTTTTGATTCCAGGTCATCGACTTCCCTACCTACAACTTCTACATCGTAATCAGAACTAAGTAATATTTTTTCTAACGGCGCACCGACCAATTTACCTCGCCCAATAAGCAAAATCTTTTTACCACGAAGCTCTATGTTGTAACCGCTAAGTAGCCATAAAATTGCTGTTGGAGTTGCCGGGTCAAGCGTCGCATTGGCACCTAGCGCATCTACATCCTTGCCTGGAGACACTAAATCTACAATTTTATCGGTTTGCAATTCATCACTTAACGGCAATTGTACAATAACTCCGTGAACAGAAGAATCTTCATTAAGAGTTTGCAATAAATTCTCAACTTCCTCCTGACTTACCAAATAAACCTCTACTTCTACCGCGATATCGCTACCGTATTGTTTTTTTAATTTAACATATGTATTAATGACTGGGTCGTCCTTTGTTTGGACTATCGCAAGCTTTGGAACTACTTGATGCGCCTGACGCAAACCACGAACCTGTTTGACTTGGCGTTCTTTGATGAAGTCTGCTAATTCACGTCCATTTAATTGTTTCATTGCAACTATAGTAACAGGGATTGAACCGATTAGCATCTGTTGCGCTAATGGTTTTCATGACGTACAATTACTTCATGTTACGAAGAGTTATATTGCTTATTGCATGCCTTCTGCTCGTCCATTCAAGCAGTGCGCTTGCCCTAGAAGAAGCATCTGATAATGAAGTAAATCCAGTAATAATCACAGAAATATATGCAAATGCTCCTGGATCAAGTGAACTTGGTCATGAATATATAGAACTACATAACCAATCTCTTTTGCCTGTTAATCTTGATGGGTATTTAATTTCTAGAGCCGGAAATTCATCTCGACAATTGCTTGACGGATTGTCGTTAGTCCCGGGCGAATATCTAGCAATCATTACAAGCTTCTCGCTTCTAAACAGTGGTGGGACAGTTTATCTACATTACCCGTCAGACGAGACCGAAGAATTGATACTTGAACAAAATTATATTTCTTTGGATGAATCCCATTCGTGGTCACTTATCGGAAAAGCGTGGCAAGAATCCATGCCAACTCCCAGCGAATCAAATCCAGTAATTCAAATCGAACCAGACGAGGAAACAGACGAAGAAGAAACCGAATCAGAAGTTCTTGAACCTGATGTTTGCCAAATATCGACAGTTTTTATAAATGAAATCGTTGCTAACCCAGCTGGATCGGACACAAGAGGTGGCGAATTTGTAGAACTTTATAATGGAGGAAAAGAAACTGTGTCTCTTGAGGGTTGTAAAATCAAAACCGACAAACTGGATGAATTTTTACTACCTAATGCTTTCATTGAACCCAATGGTTATTTCGTAGCTAGGCTCAGTAACAACCTGCTAAACGGAGGAGGAACTGTTACATTTTTAACAGCAACCCAGGAGTACGAGGTTGTCTATCCAACGCTAGGGGACGATGAATCTTGGTCGATTATAGATGGTGAGTGGATTACAACTGAGCTAATGACTCCTGGAACTCTAAACCAACCAACTCCGCAAAAACAAGCGAACGCAGTTCAAGATGATTCATCAAGCGCATGTCCAGAAGGAAAATTTAGAAATCCAGAGACTAATCGATGCAAAACAATCGTAGAAACCGCAGGATCACTCTTGCCCTGCAGTTCAGGGTCAACAAGAAATCCAGAAACTAACAGGTGTCGTAAAATTTCTACGTCTATCGCTTCAACCCTAAAAGCATGCGCTGCGGACCAAGAAAGAAACCCCGACACTAACCGTTGCCGAAAGATACAATCAACAGAAACGACGCTAAAAGAATGCGAGGAAGGCGAAGAACGAAACCCCGACACTAACCGTTGCCGAAAAGCCGGCAAAGTATTATCGGGATCTACGATTAACTCCGATGTTAAAGAGGCTGGTATTCATTCTGGTGTCTTTGTGATAATGACTTTACTCGCAGCAATGTATGGAATTTATGAATATCGCTTAGATTTTGCAAATATATATAGTGCATTCAAATTAAAATTATTAAAAAGTAAAAAATTTATCGCATAAGGTATACTTAAAGTAAATTAGCTAAGGAGATTTATCTTGGACAATCAAACAACAGCAAATACATTGCCTGCAGTGCCTACTCGGTGGCCTGGAGCATTTGGTATTTACGAATATTCTAAAAATGCCGTAAAGTTCAATTTAAACCCTCTACTTCTCTTTGCGGTCGCCAGTTTAATAATTACATTTCTCCCTGAATTATTCTTATCTAAAGGAGATAATGGATCAGGATTCATATCTATTCTGGTAAATGTTTTGGGACTTGTACTACAAATTGCCATCACAATTATTGTTTTAAAGGCTGTTAAAAGAGAGAGAATTTCTGCCAATGAAGCATTTTCACAGTCTACTAAATTTATTGTAAAATACTTTTTTCTAATGATTTTACTTGGACTTGCCGCAGCAGCCAGTTTGTTGCTGTTTATTGTTCCGTTCTTCATTGTTATGCCAAGATTAATCTTGGCCCCCTACTTTATGATCGACAAAAATTTGGGAATAGGAGAATCGATAAACAAAAGCTGGGAACAAACTAAAGGTCATTCATTGAAAGTTTGGGGAATCCTAGGTGTCACATTCCTAATGGCCATAGCCTGTCTTTTACTAGTCGGTATATATTTCCTATTTATGTATACTGCGTCATCGGCAATTTTATACTTTTTCGTTACTTCAGGTTCAATTAATCAAGAAACTCATGCATCGTCACCTTCGCCAAAACCTTTAAGCGAACAAAATTAAAGCCAAATTAACAAGTGTAAATTAGTGTACTCTTTATTGCCCTTCAAAGTTAATAACCAGATCTATTGCTTGCTAAAACAGGGGTAATCTGCTAAAGTTTTGTTGTTATATTTAAGGGCCAGTAGCTCAGCTGGTTAGAGCACCTGCCTCTTAAGCAGGGTGTCGAGGGTTCAAGTCCCTCCTGGCCCTCCAAATGAAAACACCCTCCTCGCCGAGGGTGTTTTCATTTGGCGAGTTTTAGCGGACTTGAATTCTCGACACACCAAAGGGTGGAGAGGTGAGAAATGCCGATGGCATTTTGCAAGGAAATCTACTCTTGAAAACTAGTTTTTCGAAGATGTAGTTTCTGGCCTGCCGAAGGTAGGGCAAGTCCCTCCTGGCCCTCCAAAAAAGTAGCATCTATCCTCGCCGATAGGTGCTACTTTTTTATTAGATTAATTAGCCAATTTAAACTAATATAGAATAATGAAGAAGCTAGCCCCTTTTTATATTGCTGCTGTACTTTCATTATTATTTTATGTGATGGTCATTAGTGGGTTAATGGGCTTAATCGGCGATCATGGCGTTGGAAAAGACGGCAATGCGCACATAGTTCACCACCTTGGTAGCTCTTTAATATTAGGACTAATTGTGTCTGGCCTTATATTGATGTTCTTTAAAAAAAGTAGTCAAATTGCTGGACTGCAACAAGTTGTTGCAACAATATTAGGGTTCGTAGTTATGGGATTCATTGTTGGCGACCCAGATAACTACGGTAATAACGTAGCAATATTTGATTTAGCAAACTTGTTTTTAGTATTTCCTGTGGTTTTACTTGTGGCGCTACATCCAGATAGAAAACGGATACTATGGCCGGACTTTTCCAAAATAAAGAAGTCTTTACTATTACTTTATTCGACGATACTAATACCTTTTTTCGTATACGGGTTTATGCAATCAATTGTTCAGCGCAATAGCTATCCGCCACTATCAGACATTCATCACCAACACTGGCTAGCAATGAGCACTGTAGCTTTTGCAATAATTTTCGTTGGTTTCGTAGGGGCATTGCGTTCGCCTGGCTACTTGATGCCTATGGGAATGTCGGCATTTAGTCTTTTGGTTTTAGGTATAGTTTCTGTTTTAGCCCCGCACGCCGCGTCTTCGCTAGGAACAATCCTTGGTGGCGTATCGATACTTAGCGGTTCTATCGCTCTCTGGATATTTCATGATGAAGCATTCGCACCGCGTTCTATGAATAACAAAAGTATTTAATAATAGTATTCTATGTAATAGTTCTTCATCCTTGTGAGATATCCTAATGGATAAGTTTACTCAATATTTACTAATGATAGACTAATAATAATTAGTAATCGTCACACTCTTAGTTGATTTTACTTTATGTGCCAAAAAGCAATTCAGATACCAATCTTAGTAAAGATAAATTTATAAACCTGCAAATTATAAATGTTATTATTATGTGAATGGCTAAAAATAACTCGAATCATAAAAAAATTCCTAACAAGAACTCGAAGACAACTAAATCTGAGAATTTTATTAGTAAATT
Organism: Saccharimonadales bacterium (SeqCode); assembly: GCA_038316995.1. Classification (GTDB taxonomy): domain Bacteria; phylum Patescibacteriota; class Saccharimonadia; order Saccharimonadales; family JAXHNE01; genus JAXHNE01. The sequence goes on from JBBQAZ010000020.1 coordinate 11,041, forward strand.
TCCTAATAAATACAAATTGATATACTTTTTTTTACTATTGGCGGCAGGATTGACTGTTTTCTTTATTCTGAACAGTGAAGATTTAGGTCTGCAGCTTGAAAAACCGCCTAAAAATTCAATTTATAAGCAGTCTTCGCAACCAATTGAAAAAAGAGTTGAGGATCTTTTGTCTAGAATGACTCTTGAGGAAAAAATCGGACAAATGTCTTTAGTTGATAAAAACAGTCTTGTAAAAATTGAAGATATAAGTAGGTATAATCTTGGTGCAATACTTAGTGGTGCAGGAGCTAAGCCAGATGTAAATAACCCTGACGAATGGTTCAAGATGATTGATGGGATGAAGCGAGAAACGGTAAACTCAAGATTAGAAATACCCATATTATATGGAATCGATGCCAATCATGGTCATTCAAATGTACTTGGTGCCACAATTTTTCCACACGCAATTGGTTTGGGAGCAAGTGGCGATAACGAACTAGTCAAACAAGTAGCCGAAGCTACTTCTAAGGAGTTAAGGGCTACCGGCGTGAATTGGGATTTTTCGCCTTCTCTTGATGCTCCAAAAGATATTCGTTGGGGTAGAGTCTATGAAGCTTTTTCTGACAGCCCTGAATTAAATGGCTCACTTGGTAGGTCATATATTGAAGGCGTTCAATCTGTAGTAAATGATGGGTACATCTTGGCAACCGCTAAACACTATTTAGCTACCGGCTCAATGGAGTGGGGAGAGTCCAATCATAAAACTTTCAAAATAGACCAAGGCAAAACTTCTGTAAATGAAACTGCTTTGGCGAATGAGTATCTAATACCATACAAAGAGGCAGTAGCCGCCGATGTATCAAGCGTCATGGTAAGTCTTAATCAATGGGGAGATGAACGAGTAATCGATAGTGAATATCTAATAACGGAAAAACTTAAGAACGAACTCGGATTTAAGGGAATTGTAGTTTCAGATTGGTACGGGGTTTACGAGTATTCAAAGACTAGTAAATACCAAGCAAATATAAATTCTATAAACGCAGGGTTAGATATGGCAATGCTGCCGTATGATTACAAAGATTTTCTTAAAGATGTCCGGAAAGCCGTTAAAAATGGCCGAATAAAAGAAAGTAGAATCGACGACGCTGTTGGCAGAATATTGTATCAAAAGTTTAAGTCTGGCTTATTTGATACCGACCCAAGTGTCCCCGACCTAAAATCCGTGGGCTCCGTTGTGAATCATACTCTAGCAAGAAAAGCCGTTGCATCATCTGCAGTTCTTCTTAAAAATAATTCAGTTATACCTATATCTGTAGATACTAAGAACATTTTAGTAGCTGGTAGCGGTGCCGACAATGTAGGTCGTCAAAGTGGTGCCTGGACAATAGAGTGGCAAGGCGTTGATGGTAACTGGATACCTGGCAGTACGTCTATCCTGCAAGGCATAAGGCAGTCGGTTACTCAAAGTAGCAATGTTAAATATAGTCTGGATGGGCAGTTCCCAAATCAAAGCAAAAAAGCAGACATTGGGATTGCGATAGTCAGCGAAAAACCATACGCAGAAGGATGGGGCGATAAATCAAACCCAACAATAGACAATGATGATCTAAAGGCGATTGAAAACTTAAAAATATCAGCAAATAAAGTAATCGTAGTTATTGTTTCAGGAAGGCCACTGCTAATTACTGAGCAAATAAACTCGTGGGATGCTGCAGTGGAAGCTTGGCTTCCTGGAAGCGAAGGCGGTGGTATTGCAGATGTATTATTTGGAAAAGTACCTTTTGTAGGAAAACTTCCGCTGCCTTGGCCCGCGAAGATCGAACAACTTCCTATTAAAACTAATGGAGTTACAAGTGACGGTTCGTCTGTACTATTCAAACGAGGCTGGGGGCTATGATTTTATTAAAAAATTTCAGCGGAGCAATAGAACAAAGCAGTCCTGAGCAGGGTCGATTAATAGAAACTATTATTTATGTACCATTGCTTTACATATTGTTGCCAATCCTGATTATATTATGGCTTACGTTTTTTATTCAACGCTACATGAAACATAAGCCGGTGCCCAAATTACTTAAATTTAATTTTGTTAGCACTATGATATTTATAATTTTTTTTCTATGCACGTCTCCAATTATTGAATTTTTGTTTGGAGAGCTGAGCTTTTAACCCACGCGACAACAAAACCGTAATTTAGATTAGAGAGTTTTATGCCTAGGAAATCTCGTGGGAATATTTGTATCTAATATGCTCTGTTCTTGAAAGTATTAAACGCTGGTCGCGGCGTATTGTCTGGGCGAAGTAGACCAAATCCCGCCACGTCATCATCCTTCATGCTGTATACGGCCATGCTTTGCAGTAAACCACTAGTGAGAGCATCAAAATCATGTGCAACGATTGTATTTTGTCCATCTTCACCATATGTAGTTATAGGTCCACCTGTTTCTGTTGATATTATCGAAACATTGTTCAATCCGTTCGCATCGAGTATCTCTCTGCACGTATTTCCTTTATGATAAGAATCTACTCCAAATAGCCTAGGGAAAACCATATCCCAAATATTCCAGCTTGCTCTTGTTTTTGGGTCGTCGTACATATGTAGGCTTAACATATCGAACGAACCATTTGCTCTAGTTGCCAGAGCTCTCGTGAATTCTTGTGGCCCGGAATTCGTACTGCCTTTCCATAGTGCCCCGGCAATTACAATAGCATCTGGATTCGAAGCTTTTATTGCACTCGACGTTCCTTTTACGAAGTCAGCATATTGCTCAGGAGCCCATCCGTTTAGATCTGGCTCATTAGCTATTTCAAAAAACTTGACCTTCCCTTTCCATTTTGTCGCTTGCTGACTGCCGAAATTATCAACAGAACGTGGACCTGCTGTTCCGTACAAAATTAACATTGGTTCAAATCCACGAGCAATAACTTCGGCTACCAGGATATCAACTTGAGCTTGATTTGACGGCGTAGAGTCAAATCTCACGTAACCTGGATGTCCATTGAAAACCTCTTGAATTTTATCAAGTTCAAATTTTCTATCTGCTTGAGATCGTGTGAGTATTTTATATCCTGTCGAAATTCCTTGTTTTGGAAGTTCTAAACTTGAGGGTTGCGGTGTTGGGGTTGGACTGGGGTCTGGAGTGGGGGTTGGGCCCGGATCTGGTTGTGGAGTATTATCACCATAAAAGTTGAGAACATCAACCGTCAACTCAGAGGAACATCTTTGTCCAGCAGCAATTATTGCAGACAGCGTCACGGAATGTGTTCCCTCTGCAATGTCTATTGTGGTGCTGTATTCTTTTAGGGCATTAGACCCAATTTTTTCTGCAAATAAGGTCTTTCCATCTATGCTCAGAGTAAAGCTACTCTCCGCACCTCTGCATTTGCTAGCTTGCACAACTACACCTATTGATGTCACATTCTGATTCAACACTATTTGGCTAGTAGCTGCTACATTTGATGTAAATGTCACTGCACTGCCCCCACTTGCTTTTCGATCTTTTGTAACCTGAGCTCCCTTTTCTAGTGTCATCGTCTCCGCTTCTTGGCTGAGCACTAAAGTGCTTTCAGCAAATGAACGGAATGCTAAAAATAAACCTAAACACCCAAAGAGCACGGCAAAGATTAGAATATTCTTTCTGTTTTGAATCGATTTAGATGTTTTGGTTTTCTTAATAATTTTCTTCGTTTTCTTGGTTCTCTTGTTTGTCATAAATTTTGCCTGTTACATTAAATACATTTAAACATACTTATGGTTGAACTTGCCATTTAGCCTAGTTAAAAATTAACTGAGTTTGATATACTTGCTTGAATGCTCATTGCTATTATTTCAATTCTTGTTGGGCTCGCAGTACTTATCGCAGGTGCAGAAGGACTTGTTAGGGGCGCCGCATCCCTTGCAAGAAAATTGCATATATCACCTCTTGTGGTCGGACTCACTATTGTTTCATTTGGAACTTCCGCACCAGAACTAACAGTAAACCTAATAGCGGCATTTAACGGATCTCCGGATCTTGCAATTGGAAACGTAATTGGAAGTAGTATAGCGAACATACTCTTGGTGCTTGGAATAAGTTCTCTTATTGTCCCATTGACCGTCAAGGCATCGACAGTCTACAAAGAAATACCCTTTGCATTGCTTGGAATATCACTTGTTTTCGTGCTAGTTAATGATGTCTTGTTTGATGGTGCATCGACAAACATGCTAGGCAGAACAGACGGGATTGCGCTCATTTCGCTTATGGGAATATTTCTATATTACATTTACGGGCTCGCTAAAGACGAAAAAAAGCAACAAAAACAAATTACAGAAGCTGGTGGAGCTGCTCAAAAATATGACTTAACGGCATCATTATTACTTAGCGCTGGTGGGATGGCTGGTCTAATTTTGGGTGGACGTTTGCTTGTAGACGGTGCGGTGAATATTGCTATGACTGCAGGGCTTTCAGAGTCATTGATAGGCCTTACGGTGGTTGCACTTGGGACTTCACTGCCGGAACTTGTTACTTCGATTGTAGCAGCACTAAAGAAGCATTCTGACATTGCAATTGGCAATGCAGTTGGATCAAACATATTCAATGTATTTTTTGTCTTAGGAACAACAAGCACAATATTACCGTTGCCTTTTTCTTCCGCCATTAATATTGACGTTATATTTGCAGTTATGGCAATGGTAATGCTTTTTACCTTTATGTTTATTGGTAGCAAACACAAGCTTACTAAGTTTGAAGGCTCGTTGCTTCTAAGCGGATATATTATTTATATGATTTCTCTTGTAATGCGGGCATAAATAAAAAACGCCCCTTTGGTAAGGAGCGTTTTTTACGATACTTGTTACAAATTAGTAACGAGGTCGGTCATCGCGACGTGGTCGCTCTTCGCGTGGTCGAGCTTCGTTTACAACGATGCTTCGTCCGCCCATGTCTGAGTTGTTAAGTTGATCGACGGCTTTTTTAGCGTCGTCGTCACTTTCCATCTCTACAAAACCAAACCCCTTGGATCGGTTTGTGTCACGATCAACGATAACTTTCGCTGACTTAACTGGACCGATTGCTGCAAATGCTTCCTCTAGCTGACTGTCGTCAACAGAGTACGGAAGACCGCCTACAAATAGATTAGTTGCCATTATTTCTTCTCCTTTTGTTCTCTTGAAGGAATCTGGCAACCATTTTAGGTTAAGCAGATAGCTGCTCCTTATCGTGAACGCTTGATTATTAAACCTAGAACACTTCTTCTTACGAATTCGTCGCAGCTATTTTCTAGTAGACACAGTATAACAGTAGTAGGCAATAAAAGAAAGCTCTATACAATCTACGTTATACTATAGTTAATGAACAAAAAAGCTGTCAGAGCTATAATTATAAAAGATGATAAGATTTTAGTGATGTTCCGGAACAAACACGGACACAAGTTTTATACACTTGTTGGCGGCCAGGTAGATGAAGGTGAAAGCCTACAGCAAACTCTAGTCAGAGAAGTTAAAGAAGAAACTGGACTGACTATTACTTCAGCTAGTGAAGTATTTTATGAAAATCACAAGTCACCGTTTAATATTCAGCATATTTACATTTGTAGCGTTACTTCAGATAGTGAATTAAAAATTCAAAATCATGCTGAGGAATCAATAATGAATCACATGGGGATGAACACGCACACACCAATGTGGGTTAATTTTGAATCGTTTGAAACACTTCCCTTCCGCACCCCACAACTGCACCTAGCCATTATAAATGGAATAACTAATGGGTTCCCTGAGTCGCCTGTTCAAATTAATTAACAGTATACTCACAGGAACCTTTCATGTATTTGCAAACTAACTACAAAAGAAAGTAACTATCATGGCACAAAGAAAGATTTATCTTGCAGGAGGATGTTTCTGGGGATTACAGGAACTATTCCGTTCAGAACCTGGAATTATTAACATACTAGTTGGCTACACTGGTGGTGATAAAGATAACCCCAACTACGCCAATCACCCAGGTCACGCAGAAACGTTAGAAATTTCTTATGACGATAAACAGACTAATTATGACAATATTCTAGATTTTTTCTTTCGCGTACACGACCCTACTACCGTGAACCAGCAAGGTAACGACCATGGTGAATCCTATAGATCTGCTATTTTTTATCAATCAGAAAATGAAAAACAGGCGGCTCAAAACTTCATTGAAAAAGTTAATGCATCAAAACGCTGGCTCTACCCGGTGGTTACTACATTAGAACCATTTACGAAATTTTGGAGCGCCGAAGACTATCATCAGGACTACTTACAAAAAAATCCCGGCGGATATACCTGCCATTATTTACGATTTGAAGATGTTTTTCCTGACAAATCAGCGTAACTCAAACTTTTCTGGAATCATACGCCCAGTGGAGTACCGCTTGACGCTGGCGTGGACGACACATCTCATCACCTTCCCCGCAATTATTTTGAATTTGTGAAATATGCCTTTTGATTGCCTTCCAACGCTTAATTTGACGAGCGTCTTCTTCTGTAATTCGACGTCCCAGGTAGTAGCGGCAATACCATAAAAACCAGCCTTTAGGATCTTCGAAATAAATCCATCCCTTCTTTTCCCACTCACTTAGAGATTGACTGGCATTTATTTTAAAGTAATTAAGTTTTTTGTCCGCTTTTCCAGTGCTAGAAAACTCGACTTCCTCAAACCAATCTTCTGGAAATTCACTAGGCACTTCCTGAAAATAATCCCCGCCAAAAATGCCGAGTCTTAACATCTCTTTTGGAGTTAATTCTGGTATAAATTCTGCATCAAAATTCTCACCCTTTTTTTCTGTAAGCTCGTAGCTATAGCCAGTCTGGTACGCTTCATTGACAACAATTTTCTTATAATTATTTTTCAACAAGACTTACCTTTGCAGCGATGCGGCGCATTGAATGATTACCATCAGGAAACATATCTATTAAAGCGATACTCTTTATAGTAACTTTTTCTCCGGTTTTAACTCGGCCTGTTTTTTGAGCCGTGACGTGCGGTTTATTGTTTTCATACGCGTACTGAGGTTCTAAAAATTCAAAGTCATATTTTGATAGATTTTGGGCAATCGACTCATGTAGATTCTGCAACTCCCCTGTATCTCTCAGTAGGTTAACTGTTAGTCTTCCCCATTTGATGCTCTCACCTCCACTGAATGTGTTCTTTTTTGGTAACTGTAGGCTGTGCAGTTCTTTAATTAACGTCTTTTCATCTGTCGAAACACTAAACACCGCAGCTAATGTGGTGTGAAGCGGCCAATCTTGTGTTAAAAAACTATCCTCTGGTTTTTTGTTATCGTCTAAAAATGCAACAATGCACCACTTCTGTGTATATTTAATCATCTACTTAATAATAACAAAATAGACGCCGATTTCCGGCGTCTATCAATACTCTTGTGTGGTGCACCCGGTAGGACTCGAACCTACGACTTTCGCGTCCGAAGCGCGACGCTCTAATCCACTGAGCTACGGGTGCATGAATTTGTATTATATCTTACTTTTATGCTTGAGTCTTCCATGAGTCCTTACTCTATGACAGTTTGAGCAAACTAACTCACATTTGGCTATTTCTTCTTCTATTTGCTTCGTACTTCCTGAGTTGATCAATTTACTGACAGTACTCAATTTGATACCCTTTGCTTCAATATGGTCATAATCTGTCACATAGTGAGGATACTGTACTCCACAATCCTTACAAGGGGTGTTATTTTTTAAATCGTAAACAAACTTGCGAAGAGTGTCTCTTTTTTTGTAAGCTTTATCTAAATAATACTGTTTGTTTGCATAGTAGTGTTTTCGAATTGCTTCGCGTTGCTTTTCTGGATCTTTCCATGCCATGAAAGTATTATACTACGGAATAGTTTCGAACTCCTTTATTGTTGTTTGTCTTGTTTTTGCTCTGGTGCCGGGAGCTGTTTTTGATCGTTAAGCTCCATAGTCTGTTTTAGTACTTCTATAACACTTTTGGCATGTTCTTTGCTCATCCCTACGCGTGAAACAATCATCGGCTGACCATCTGCTCCGCTTCCTTGCATGAAATTCATGATGACACCATAATTATTTACAGAAACATGAACCATGTCTGTATATGATACTTTTAGCTCGTCAGGTGCAACTAATGCCGTACCTTTAGCATGTTTTTCTGAATTTGTTCCTTCGTCTTTTGTTGGTAGTTCTGTTTTGTCAAATTCTGCGAGTTCCCAAAGTCTTACGGCTTCGTCTTCTTTTACATTAAAATGACTAATCATCAGTAGCAAAATATCTTCACTAGGTCGATTC
>JBBQAZ010000021.1:0-18305 GCA_038316995.1 Saccharimonadales bacterium (SeqCode)
TCCCGTTTGGCTGTATATATGCATTCGCCCCTTCCAAAGGTGGTAAATCAGAATCTCGACTAGCATAGTCAATGATTGCATCGATTGACCTCCCGACTTTTCCCTGTCCATTCTTATCTGTAAATTGCTTATCATCCTCACCATCACCCCCAAAGCGATCCCTTCTACCGACCCAATTTTCAAAACTACCAGCTGAAACTATATTTGCCACAGGTATCTCTACAGGATTGTCAGCTGAAAAAGCCAAAGATAAATGACGATTCCCTTCCTTTAGGCCGTTAAGACGTTTGTATGAAATAAACTGTTCTTGCGCCAAAGTAGCCTTAACTTCCTCACGTGTCATTTCTTGCAACTCTTTGACTTTGTCGCCAGTCTCCAGACGTGGAGTGTCTGTTTCAATATCTGTAAATAATTTTGATGCTGATTCACCCCAATATTCAAGAACATCACCATCGCTTGATTCAATTCGGCTTAATGCGTGCCTAATGTCTCTTACCTCTTTAATTGCATGCAAACCAAAGATCTTAGCTGTTTGCTCCATCTTTGCGTCTGCTTTTGCATGTAGATCATTAAAGTTATCGTAATTACCTTGATCGTGCTGAAGGTACCCTGCTTCTTTATACGCCACAGCTACATCAACAGCTTTCTTTACATGCCCATAAACTATATCATCCTGACCGTTGAGTCGATCTGTTAACCATTTTTCCCTGCTTTCAACAGCTTGTTCGCTTGTTAAGTCATCCACAATCAGCCTGTTTTCAGGCTCGATATAGACTTCAGGCTGTTTTAGTGTTTCTGGCATTTTTTGTTTTATCTATTTACAGATATAACATTAGCATTTTTTTGCTAAAATGTCAACTATGGAGCACTCTCAAAAATTTAGATTACATTCCGAGGTGGTGTTTGACGCGTTCTACTACGTCAGCGATAACAACTTGAGATTTTACAAGATAATCATCTACTCCAAGATTTTGAGCGCGCTCGCGATCGCTGTCCTGGCTAAGAGCCGTAAGCATCACTACTTTTACATTGCTGGTTTCTGGAGTGTTACGCAGTATATCAAGCACATCAAAGCCACTTACTTTTGGCATCATGACATCAAGTAAAATAATGTCAGGGTGATATTCTAAGGCAGAAGCCAAGGCATCTTCCCCGTTAGGAACGCGTTTTGTATTAAAACCTTCTGCCTGGAAGCGTGTAATGTATACGCTGGCTAGAGCATCGTCATCTTCTACTAGTAGAATTTTCTTAGATGATGGAGTTGGATTATTTGATGGATTTGGCTGTACGTGACTTGGCTCTGGTGCTTCTTCTTGTGGTGGGCTTTGATTTTCTTCGTTCATAGATATCCTTTTTATACTGCTTATGATGCCTGATTTTTACACTTTAGGCAAGCCTCGTAGTAGACTTCCAAACATTTTTACAAAATAATTATGTCTCGCTTTAGCGAGACTTTTGGGAACTAACTTCGAGGCAAGCTTTGATAAAGCCGGTGAACATTGGGTGTGCTCTGTTAGGACGCGATTTAAACTCTGGATGAAATTGGCTGGCCATGAAAAATGGGTGGTCAATTCCTTCTATTACCTCAACCAGGTTGCCGTCTGGACTTGCTCCAGATGCCAATATCCCCCACTTTTCATATTTTTGACGATATTTATTACTACACTCATAACGATGTCTGTGACGTTCGGTGATTTTGTCAGAACCATATACTTCGCGAGCAAGGCTACCTTTTGCTAAATTGCACGGATAGTCACCAAGTCGCATTGTGCCGCCAGTGTTTTCTTTGCCTTTTTGTCCATCCATAGTGCTAATTACCAGATTTTTACTTGCTGTTTCTAGCTCCTCACTGCTGGCGTCAGTTAATCCACCGTTGCGTGCTGCTGCTATAACCGCCATTTGAAGTCCCAAACAAAGACCTAAATATGGATACTTTTCTTTTAGCGCATATTGAGCTGCAATAATTTTACCCTCCAGTGCCCTGGTTCCGAATCCACCTGGAACTACGATTCCATCAACATTATCAATAAAACCATCCAGTGAACCGGCTTTTTCAATTTTTTCTGCATCAATCCATTCGATATTTAGTTTTACGTCTTGCCAAAGTGCCGCAGAAGTAAGTGCTTCAAAGACTGACATATAGGTGTCTTCGTTGTCCATATATTTTGCCACAACACCAATAGTCAGTTTCTTTTTGTGATTAGTTTTGGCTTTATTTACTAGGGTTTCCCACTCTTTGAGTTTTGGCTTGCCAGCTTTTAGGCCTAGTCTTTTTATTAACACGCCACTAATCCCAGTGTGTTCCAAGGTGAGTGGTACCTCATAAATAGACGATGCGTTAGGTAGTAGTGCAATCGCTTCGTTTGGAACACCGCTAAACATACTCAGTTTATTGATCGATGATTTTGGTGCAGCTGCTTCGCTTCTTGCGACTAATATATCTGGAACAATTCCAAGGCCACGAAGTTCGCGCACGGCGTTTTGAGCTGGCTTTGTCTTAATTTCTTTACTGGCGCCTAAATACGGCAGATACACAACGTGCACAAACGCATAGTTTTCACGACCAACAGAAAATGCAAGCTCGCGAATGGCCTCAAGAAAACTTAAACCTTCATAATCACCAACCGTTCCACCGATTTCTACAATATGAACATCAAATCCCTCGCCGGCTTTTATAATCGCTTTTTGGATGGCCTTAGTGACGTGGGGAATAAACTGCACGGTCTTACCACCATACTTGCCATTACGCTCATCCTCGAGCACCCCAGCAAGCACACGACCGCTCATAAGGCTACTACTCTGAGTAAGTTCCTGATCCATGAATCGTTCATAGTGACCAAGGTCTAAATCTGTCTCTGCGCCGTCACGGGTGACAAAACATTCACCGTGTTCGGCCGGATTCAATAGTCCAGCATCGCGGTTAAGATACGGATCACACTTTTGGATGTTTACTTTGAGTCCACGGGCTTTTAAGAGTCTAGCGATAGAGGCAGCAGTAATTCCCTTTCCAAGTCCAGAAAGCACACCACCAGTCACAAACATATATTTAACTGGCTGTTTCGCCACGCGCTAAACTCCCTCCAAATTATTCCTTAAATACTACCGTATAACAGATAATTGGGCAAGAATTTACTCAAAATAATCTTGTACTTTCGCCAGCAATTTATGAAAACTATCAGGAACATTATCTGAATCAATTTCTAGCATTGTGCCTTCAAATTTTGATAATAATGCCTCTGCATCTTGACGCTTCATAATTTCTGAATTAGCTAGTTCTATCGCCCCGATTTCGAGGTGCTCGGATAACCTAGCCTGTTGTTTAAACACAAAAACTTCGGCGTTCCAAAGCGTGCCCTGGTACGCAACTACAATCTTTGCAGCATTACGGTAACGTTCAAGTTCATCTTCTGACCATTGTTCTAATGGGTCTAAGTCTTCAAGCGCCCATTCATATTGCTTTTTATCGTATGCCATCTATTAAATAGTATGTATTGAATACTTCGCTCGAGCAAGCAAGAGCGTCTTCCAGGCTCTGGGAAACATAAGTAAATGGACTGAAAAGTGGCGAATCAAGCTGCAACTCTGCCCCGAGCGAGCTTTAATTAAAGCGAGGGTACGCCTTGGCGAAGTTTCTGCGCGCAACCTTTCAGGCTATTTCTGCTCTCGTTTTTCAGCTGCCTATGGCCTTTTTGCTACACTTTTTGGCCACGCAAAAAGTGTTAAAGAATTACTGCGTGAGTTTCTTTAAAGCAGCATCCAACTGTGGATCACGCTCTGCCTTAAAATCTTCTACGGTGCGTTCAATCATTTGGTCAGGCTCGATGCCCTCTTTGTCTATATTCTTGCCATTTGGTGTAAACCAACGCGCAATAGTAACTTTCAATTCTCCGCCGTCTTCTAGTTTGATGAGGCGTTGTACGCTACCCTTACCGTAGGTTTTTTCTCCAATTAAAGAAGCAACACCATGATCGTGCAGTGCTCCTGCCAAAATTTCACTTGCGCTGGCACTACCTTCATTAATAAGTACGACAGTCGGAATTCCACTCAGCGTAGCATTTCCTGTAGCTATCAAAACATCTGTACTTTTTCCAGATGAACGCTGATCAACAACTACTTGACCCTTATCAAGCCAAATACTGGCAACTTCTACAGATGAGGTTAACAAACCGCCGGGATTTCCACGAACATCAACAATCACACCAGCTACTTTAGCATCAGCAAACTGCTGTGCAGCATCACGCACTAAAGTAGTTGTATCTGTGCCAAACCGTGAAATCTTTAGGTAACCGATATTACCCGTCTTTATTTCAAACTCAACACTTGGAATAGTGATTTCATCCCTGGTAATCTCAATATCCAGACGTTCAGTTTCATTACGGATTATCGTTAGTTTAACCACCGTTCCCTTTTCTCCACGAATCTTCTTTACCGCTTCTGATATTGATATATCATATGCATTTTCGCCATTAATTTCGGCAACTATATCTTTTGGCATTAATCCTGCTTTTTCAGCCGGGAAACCACTTAACGGTGACACTATTACTATTGCCTGCTCTTCTTTGCCAAGCTCTGCACCGATTCCAGTAAAGCTACCACTTAGACCTTCTTCAAAAGAAGCCGCCTCTTCCTTATCAAAATATTCTGTAGACGGGTCGCCACTTGCTTTTACAAGACCGCTTTTGAGCCCCTCTATAAGGCTTTTTTCATCAAGTTCACCGTCAAAATTCGTACGTAGACTGTCGTAGACTCTTTCTACGGATTCATAAGCCAAATCTTCAGGGAGACCTTCACGATTAACTTGCCCTAGTTCAAGTTTTGTTTCAAAATTATCCCGCCCTACAAATCCAGCACCAACACCTACCATGAAAGTCACTACTACTAGTAATACCAGTGCAATATTTTTTATAGGTTTTACCCGTTTGCTTGTTTTCGTTTGTTGTCCCTCTTTATTCATACCGAGCTATTATGCCACAAACCGCTCATGCAAAACAGGTTGTTTTTACATAAATGTTTAGTGAGGAATAATCACAAATACTAATCCAGACGGGTTGATGGTTGCAACAGAGTATTTACCAGTTCCTGCACGGTTATAGTCACTAATCGTAATTGTTCCGTCCCCGTTTACGGACTCTACGTACATAACATGCCCGTAGTATCCGGAGTTGCTTACGGCAGCTGCACCTTTTGTTGGCGTATTAGTAACCGCGTAACCGTATGATGGAGCTCGGTCATCCCAGAGTTTTGCGTTGCCAAGTCCACCGCTGGCTCCCGTTCTCCAGGCAACCCAATCTGTGCAATTTCGATAGGCATAGCCACCAGTTGACCAATTGTTCCAACTTCCGTTATAACCCCATTCAAATCCAGGGCACCAACCATCAACTTGTCCGGTACTTAGACAGGGCGCACCACCCCAAGGGTAGCCTCCGCCGCCAATCACGCCGTCACCACCGCCAAATAATCTTATATTCTCAAGTGCTTGCTGCTGACGTAGGTCTTTTATTCGCTCATTGTTTTGGGCGATTTTCTGATTAAAGTCATTTTGCTCTGTCTGATTCAAATTCAATAGCCGGTTACGCTCTGTTTGTTGCTTGCCGATTTCAGTTTTGAGCTGATTATCTTCTTTTATAAGACGCTCAACTTCTTCTTTTTGAGCTTGAAGCTCTAAACGCAGCGCGGTAATAGCATCTACCTGGCCTTTAATCTTGGACTTTACTACGTCGCGGTATTGTTGCTTATCAACAAATTGACTGAGGTCTTTGCTAGTTGCCAGCATTTCTAATGTAGATATCTGGCCTTCTAAATACATTGCTTTAATATTTTGGCCTAGTACGTCTTTTTGATGAGCAAGTTCAATTTCTGCTTCTGCTATTTTAACTTTTAGCTCTGCGCTCTTGTTTTTATTTGCTGCAATTTGTGCTTGCAACGCGTCAATCTGTGCTTGCATTTTGTTAATTGCATCTTCTAAACTCTTGGCTTCTTCCGTAAGTTGATCAACTAACGACCGTGACTGGGCGTTATCCTGTTTTAGTTCAGTAATTTCTTGTTCAAATCTATCGGCGTTCACAAAAGGCACCAGTAAAACTGATACCACAAAGAAAATAGCTACAATAATATGTACATTGCGCAGACGGTTGGCTATATTTTTTTTGAACGTTTGTTTCATGTCATTTTTATTTTATTTGACATTTATATTTTATCACATCAATGCAAGTTGAACGGTTTTACACAGGATTAGTAGTATGTGTTGTAGTTACAGGCTGCAGGCCCTCCAGCCATATGCCCGTAAACACTCACGTGACCACCAGGATGCTCAACAATGGCGACATACCCATAAGCATTATTACTTGTGCCAAGGAGCTGGTTTGAGCAGCCTCGATACAGCATACCTCCGTCAATTGAACGAATAGCTCCGTCACCATATGAATAATCAATTCCAGGATGGTATCCACTAATATATATAGGATCTGGCCAGCCATACGGTTGATTAACACCAGCTCCGTTAACCGGATAGTTACGTATGTAAGGATTTGGATTTGTGGTGCGACCACCAACTCGAACTTCTAGATGCAGGTGCGCACCAGATGAAAGGCCAGTATTACCGACTGTTCCGATAATATCCCCACCGCTCACTGGACCTGCCGGTGCCGCTTTGTAAGTTCTGTTATTGATTGCAGCATACATTGCCGCCTGAGCAGCCCGCAGCTCTTTAATCTTCTGGTTATCATTTGCTATCTTTTGATTGAAATCACTCTGCTCTGCTTGGTTGAGTTGCAATAGTCTGTTTTGTTCAGCTTTTTGCTGCGCAATTTGAGAACGTAATTCCTCATCTTGTTTTATCAAACTCTCGACTTCTTCTTTTTGAGCCTGTAGTTGCAGTCGCAATTCAGTTATAGCATCAACTTGGGCCTTAATCTTTGATTTCACGACGTCGCGGTATTGTTGTTTATCGACAAACTGGCTGAGATCTTTGCTAGTAGCCAACATCTCTAGTGTAGAAATCTCATTTTCTAGATACATGGCTTTAATATTTTGGCCTAACACGTCTTTTTGATGAGCTAGTTCAATTTCCGCCTCCGTTATTTGAATTTTTAAGTCTGCGCTTCTTGCTTTGTTTTCTATAATTTTTGCCTGAAGTCGGGCAATATGTGCTTCAAGTTCACTAACTGCTTCTTGAATTGAGTTGGCAAGAACTAATAGCTCATCAACATGCTGTTCACGCTGCTCATTTCTTTGTTCTAGCTCACGAATTTCATCAGAATAACGGTCAGCACTTACAAATGGAACCAAAACGGCTGAAAGCAAAAATACGCCAACAATAAGCAAACAAAACTTGTGAACAGATAGGTTAAATACTTTACTTTTCATTGATTTTTTTTGTTTTCTTTTAAGCATTAACAGCATAACATAACCCCCCTGTTACTGACAAGTATTATTTGTTTCAGAGAGATCCTGTTTATTGTAGACGTTTGTCGGTTGTCGGTACCTATTTTGAAGTCTTAAACTTCAGGTATCGCCGCGTCGCAATAAAGGATGATACGGCTCCGATGAGTATACCGATGATTAACTGTGAAGTCAAAATTAGCACGAATTTTTCATTGAAATAACTGTAGGCAAAACTAATGTCAAGTAGCCCTAAACTGCTGGCTGCAAAAGCGTTTGATGCAATTGAAAATAGTGAAGCGCCAATTGATACAGAAATTACAGCCGATATGATGCCATAAACAATAGTTTCTATAATAAAAGGTCCGCGAATATACCAAGTACTCGCCCCTAGTAAGCGCATAATTCTTAGTTCATCGCGGCGGTTAAATATAGCCATCTGAATGGTATTAAAGATGATTAGCATTGAAATAACCGTAAAAACAAGTACTCCAGCCAAACCAACCTGCTGCAAAAACCGTGTTGCTTCAGTAATTTTGTCTATTGCCTCTTTACGATCTGCAGAATATGATGTTTCATCACTTTGAAGTTGTTTTATGTCGGGCTGTTCTATGAACGCTCTAATTTCTTCTATGCGGTTTACGTCATTCGGTTTTATCCGTAAACTTGCCGGTAGAGGGTTGTCGGTCTGAGAAATTGCCAGGAGTAAATCAATATTATTCTCATTGGCTTTTCGGTACTCATTTAAAGCCTGTTCTTTTGTAACAAATTCAACAGATTTTACATTTTCTAAATTCTGGACTTGGTTTATGAGGTTTTTTTGCGTTTCTTCATCGATTTCGTCTTTTAAATATACAGAAATATCTATTTTATCGGTAATTTGGGTAATCGTGTTGGTAAACGTCGCGTTAGCAACTATAGAAAACAAAATAATACCAAGTGTAATAATCATTACTGCCATGGCAGCGATACTTAACCATGCATTACGAACGAAGTTTTGAAGCCCAGTTTTAACAATTCGCAGGAACGTAACAGATTTATGGTTTCCAGGTGCCTTAGCCACTATTTAGTCTCCTGGTATTTTCCGCTGGCACGATCACTTACGATTTTTCCATCTTCAAGGACTACAACTCGTCGTTTTAATTTATTAACGATGTCTTGGTTGTGAGTGGTGAGTAGTACTGTTGTTCCATAATGATTAATCTTTTCTAGTACTTTTATTACTTCCCAGGCATGTTTAGGGTCTAAGTTGCCTGTTGGCTCGTCTGCAATTAAAATCTTTGGTTGCCGAACAATTGCCCGAGCAATTGCTACTCTTTGCCTTTCGCCGCCAGATAGTTCGTGCGGATAGCGTTTTTCTTTGCCGCGCAATCCGACTATTTCGAGCACTTTTGGCACGGTGTGTTGAATTTCTCTATTACCATATCCAACAATTTCAAGAGCAAATCCGACGTTTTCAAAAACAGTTTTATTAGGTAGCAGCTTAAAATCCTGGAAAACTACTCCGATTCTACGGCGCAAAAGTGGAATATCTTTGTCTTTGAGTTTATCGTAATCAATGCCGCCAACAACAATTTTACCGCTACTTGGGCTTTCCTCTTTTGTGAGAAGCTTGAGTAGCGTTGACTTACCCGCACCACTAGCACCTACCAAAACTACGAATTCGCGCGGTTCTACGTGAAGACTGATACGCTCAAGCGCGCCGTGGCTGCGGTTATATACCTTTGATACCCTATCTAACAGAATCATTAGCATTATTATACTACACACGGCGCATCACGCCACACTAAAGAAACTAACTGTCCGGTTGCTCTAAGTTATCTTGCGCATGTTTATAAATAGATATATTTTGAGTCTAATTCATTGGTTTTAGTTATGGACAATCGGTAGAACCATATTAATACAAGACTAGCGTCTACTCTCCCAAGGTATGTTCTAGATAAGCTTGAATGAAATCATTAAGGCTTCCTTCTAAAACGCTATCTGGATCTGATGATTCATGTTTTGTGCGCAAGTCTTTAACTTGTTTATATGGGTGAAGTACGTAACTTCGGATTTGGTTTCCCCACTCAGCGGATTGATTAGGTCCTTTTAGCTCACTAACCTTATCTGCATGCTGCTGAATTTGTAATTGCGCTAAGCGGGAACGCAAAATTCCCATTGCCGTTTCTTTGTTCTGCAACTGACTACGTTCGTTCTGAATTGCAACCACAATCCCGGTCGGTTCGTGTGTTATACGAACAGCGGAATCTGTCGTGTTTACGCTTTGACCACCTTTTCCGCCACTGCGATAAACATCTATTTTTAGGTCTTTTTCATCTATCTCTATATCGTCGGGTTCGTCAATTAGCGGCATTACCTCGACTTTTGCAAAGCTGGTTTGGCGCAAGTTATCGGAGTTAAATGGACTCAGGCGTACTAATCTGTGAACACCATGTTCGCTTTTGAGTCTGCCAAATACATTAGGGCCACATATTTCTAGCAAAACACTTTTTATACCAGCCTCGTCACCTGCTGACTGTTCCAATAATTGAATCTTGAATCCTTCAGTTTCAGACCAGCGTGAATACATGCGCAGTAACATTTCTGCCCAGTCCTGGGCATCTGTCCCACCAGCGCCTGCGTGAATACTCAAAAGTGCATCATAACCATCATATGGGCCACTCAATAGCAGCTCTCCTTTAAGTTTTTCATAGTCTTTTGTTGCAACGACTAGTTGTTTTTTAATATCAGCCTCAAGCTGAGCATCACCAAGTTTTACTAATTCAACCAATTCACTACTGTTTTTTAGAAGCGTAGCCCACGGTGTCACTCGCCTTTCAAGCTTTGATTGTTTCTTCATGGTTTTCTGGGCAGCGTCACTATCATCCCAAAAATCTGGCTTTTGAGAAGCAATCTTAATTTGCTCAAGTTCACCGCTAAGTCTTGGAATTTGTAACTGCTCGCAGGCTGCTGCAATATCATGCTGAAGTGTAGTGGCGTCATCAATAAGTGTCATCTTGCGACTATTATACGTGATTTATTGCTTCTACGAACGACTAGTTGGTTTTGAACTTGAAGGAGTCCATGATTTTTTGGGCTTCTTTTGTAACGCCCGGATCGCTTGAGTGTGCAAGAACTGCAACAAGAGCAAACTTGTCATCATTGGAACCAATAGTTATATACAAGTCACCGACTTTCTTACTTCCTTCGTATAGTTCTGCAGAAACACGTTTTGCAGGTAGTCCATCAAGTTCGGTGTCGCTTGTTTCTTTGTTTTTTACTTCTTGCTTATCATTAGGTATTTCAGCTATAAACTTATCGCCCAGGCCTTCAAACTGCTGTTTTAATGCCTGTTTTTGTTCAGCCGATAAAGAAGCTGGAATAGTTTCTGAAGCGACGATAACTCCTGAGCGTGTGTCTTCGTTTGCGTCAGAAGTTTCTTCAAAATATGTAAGTCCTAGTCGCTCTTTTTGCTCATAGCCTTCTGGAAAACTAACACTGAATACATCGCCATCATAAGAAGTTAGCTTGATAGTACTTCCCATGACTTTTAAGGCTAGAAAGACACCGATTAGCGTCACAAGAAGCAATATTGGAAGCGCAAGAAGAAGTAACTTTTTTTTACTCTTCATTTTTTTTTCGGGGTCTGGGTTCATAGCTTGCGGCTGGGCATTTACTGTCCCGGTAATCATTTGATCATTACTAGTTTGCGGAATCGTTCCTGGTTGCTCAGGAGCTGGACTTTGATCAATAGTAGGTGTTTGCGGAGACGCTACTGTTACTGGTTGCGTTGCTGGGGGTTCAGTTGACGGAGTTTCTGTAGCTACTGGAGTAATGGGCGCTTCGGTTGGCGACTGATCATTAAATCCTTGATTACTATTCATCCCATCTTGAGCAACTTCTTCAACTTGCTCAGGTGCGACTACTGAGTCTTGCGACGAGCCTGTAGGTTCATTAGGGTTAATTATAACTTGCGGGTCAGGCTGTTGCGTCTGCACGTCTGGTGACTGATCTTCTTGCTTTGGGTCCATATACTTCCTTTACTTGCTTTCGCTCAAGTATAAAGGTGTTTGGTGTTAAGCTCAAGCGTTTTAAAAAAGGCTCTTTATTTGTGAATGAAGTTTTTTAGCGAACTCATCGTTGGCATTGCCCAAAACACCCATTCCCCACACATTTTCCTTGAACATTTCTTCAGTGATTGCTACGATTCTGTTCTTTGATACCGCCCTAATCCTATCTGGTGCGCTGTAAAAATCTTCAATTTCACCATCAAAGAAATATCGATTACTGTATCCTGACGCAGTCCCAGATACCGTTTGCCCGCTGCGTTGGAATCTACCAAGTGCGTATTGCTTGGCAGCCGTAACGTCGTCGTCGTGCAGATGTCCATCAAACACTTTTCTAAGTTCACGGACAATTATTTCATATAACGCCTCAGCGTTTTTGGGCATAACCTGCGCGCCAATCCACCAATTACTACTGTCTAGCGTCTGCCCGTAGCCAGAACTCATACTGTATACAAGCCCTTTTTCCCGAGCAGTTCCAAGAATTCTTGAGTACAGTGTCTCCGTAAACATCATATTAATCAGGCTTAATGCATCAATTTCTGGGTCACGCATGCGCCTGTTCATGAAAGTATCGATGTAAAAGTATAGGTTTTCTATGGTTTTATTTTCTATTACAAGCGGTTTTGTTAGCAATTTTGGCTGTTCATGGGGTAAATCCAGGCGCATAAGTCCTGAGTCTAGCTCAAGATTACTAAGATAATCACGAATAATCTTGCGTCGTTTTATTGGAATTTTACCGGCAATTACAAACCGTAGGTTCTGCGTAGTGTGTGTTGCGTGGTAATGTCGCTTTACATCTTCCAGTAAGACATTGTCCATGACACGCAAACGTTCTTGGTCAGTCATGACATAAAATCCAAAAGCTTCACGAAGCGCAAGACTCAAATGACGAAAATGATTGTTGCTACGCGCCATTAACTCCTCTCGAACGTTACCAAATTCTGCAATAAATTCTTCCTCTAGAAATAGCGGTTTTGTTACAGCAGTGCCTAACAAGTCAAAAATTCTATCCCACTCAAAATCCGCACATTCTGCTTCATATGTAATGTCGTATGCACCCGTGCTGGCATTACAATACGCTCCGTTTTTTTCAAATTCTTCTTGGAAAGCTCGAGCTTTTGGCGTTAATTCATTAGCTCCAAGTAGCACATGCTCCATTAAATGAGGTGTTTCCCATTTTTGACGCTCAACTAAATACTCACCCGCGCGAAAGTTATACTCAAATGTCATAACGGTTGCATCGGGAACATGAATAAGTAATCCCTCTGCGCCGTTTGGCAACTTTAATTCACTTACACTATGCTTCATCTAAACAACACCTTTCACTATTTTCGATTTTTCTTCCGGCGTTGGCGTTCAGACTTACGTGACTTTTTACGCGTGACCTTGCTTTGTTTTTTCACTGTTGCAGTTTTGTTAGCTTGCACAAAATCAACTTCTTCATATTCATCTGCATTCACGATTCGATCGGCATTATCAACGGACGACCTGGCGGCGCGGGTTAGCTCGGTTTCAATAGACTTATCAAGCTGACTCTGGTCAACGGGTTGAGCATGGAAGAGTGTTCGCAAGATATCGTGTCGTAATTGATCTTGCATCTGTTCAAACATGACTTTAGACTGACGACGATATTCTACAAGAGGGTCGCGTTGCCCAACGCTAATCCAGTGAATTCCCTGACGCATATGATCCATATTTTCTAAATGCTGCATCCAAAGATTATCAAGCACTTGTAGGTAAATATCTCGCTCGATTTTGCGCATAATTTCTTCTGTGAAAGCGATTTCACGGGCTTCATATAACTCTAAAGCTTCCTCTTTTAGCGTTTTACCAAAAGTGTCTGCAGGACTATCGAATAGTCTGTCCAAAGCTGGCTCATCAAACGGGAAAACCTCTGTTACGATATCTTCGAACTGGTTAGATGTAAGTAATGGAGATTGCGCCATTGCAGCTGCTTCTTCCTCTATATAAGCCAAGATTCGTTTCTTTACATCAACGCGACCAAGTATTTCACGGCGCATAGAATAAGTAGCCTTACGGTGTCGGTTCATGACATCGTCATATTGGACGACGTTTTTGCGCATATCAAAGTTAAAACCTTCCACTTTCTTCTGGGCACCCTCTAAGCTACGTGAGATTACACGGTTTTGAATTGGAACATCGTCATCAACACCGAGTCTCTTCATTATGCTGGCAATTCGATCACCACCAAAAATACGCATCAAATCATCTTCTGTACTTACGAAAAACTGTGATGCACCAGGATCGCCCTGGCGTCCAGCACGACCACGCAGCTGATTATCTACACGCCTAGATTCGTTACGTTCTGTGCCATATACGAATAGTCCGCCAAGTTCTTTGACGCCATCTCCAAGCACAATATCTGTTCCACGTCCGGCAATGTTGGTTGCAATTGTCACGGAGTTTTTTTGGCCGGCACCAGCCACAATCTTTGCTTCACTTTCATTATTTTTTGCATTCAAAAGTTGGTGATCTATCTTTTCTTTTTTGAGCAGCTTACTGAGTAGCTCGTTCTTTTGAATAGAAGCCGTTCCAATAAGTACTGGCTGGCCTTTTTTATTGAGAGCCTTTACTTCTTTTGCGATTGCCTTAAATTTTCCAAGTTCTGTCTTATATATACGGTCAGGTTTATCATCTCTTATTAATGGTCTATTAGACGGAATTTCTACAACTTCAAGTTTATAGATTTGGTGAAACTCTTCTTGTTCGGTTACAGCCGTACCAGTCATACCAGAAAGCTTGTCGTACAAGCGGAAGTAATTTTGGAATGAAATAGTTGCAAGAGTCATGGATTCTTCTTGTACTTCAACTCCTTCTTTAGCTTCAATCGCCTGGTGCAGTCCTTCGTTATATCGGCGTCCTTTTAGGAGTCGACCAGTGAACTCATCTACAATCACGACTTCCCCGTCGCTCGTAACAACATAATCTTTGTCACGTTTGAATAATGCCTGAGCTTTAAGTGATTGCTCGAGATGGAAAATTGTACGAATATTTTCAGTGCCGTACAAGTTATTGATGCCAAGGATTTTTTCTACTTTTTCTACTCCTTCATCGGTCAATACTACTGATTTCCGTTTTTCATCAACATCGTAGTGAGTATCACGTTTGAGATTACGCACCACTTTAGAAAACTGTCCATACGACGCACCACTGGTTGTGGACGGAGCAGAAATAATCAGCGGAGTCCTTGCCTCGTCAATCAAGATTGAGTCAACTTCATCTACGATTGCGTAGTGTAGCGGACGCTGACGAAGCTGTTGCTCTTCACGGACCATGTTGTCGCGAAGATAGTCAAAGCCGTATTCGTTGTTTGTCCCGTAAGTAATGTCGGCTGCGTAAGCCTCTTGCCTAGTGCATGGCTTTAGGTGCTTGAAGCGCTCATCATCATGAGATTCATCTATAAACTTTTTGTCATAAATATACGATGCGTCTGGCATGATAACGGCAGTAGATAGCCCTAGAAAATCATAAACTGGAGCCATCCAACCAGCACCGATACGTGCTAAGTAATCATTAACTGTGACTAAGTGAGCACCTTTACCTGGTAATGCGTTCAAATACAGAGGAAGCGTTGCGACCAATGTTTTACCTTCACCAGTCTTCATTTCTGCGACGCTACCTTCGTGCAGCACCATCCCACCAATTAGCTGTACATCATAATGAAACTGCCCTAGAGTTCGACGTGAAGTTTCACGAACAACAGCAAAAGCATCAGGCAAAATTGCATCAAGTGATTCTTTCTTAAGTCGGTTCCTAAGTTTTTCGGTTTGTTCCTTGAGCTGATTATCGCTCATTTTTTCGTACTTAGGTTCGAGCTTATTGACGTCTTTCGCACGCTTGCGCATGCGCTTTAACGTCTTAGCTTGCGGATCCCCCAGTACACGTTTAAAAACTTTCTTCACGTAACCTATACCCTTTCCTCACCCCGTAAATTTGGCATCTTCAGTCAATTACGACAATAGCATATATTCTACCGTAATTTAGAACTATTTGTAAGGGTTGTTTTAATCTAGTCGACTATTCGGAGGGTTAGATAGTTCGACGGCGCATTTTGGCGAGTACTTTATGGTGGAATTTTTTGTGAGTATGCTTGTCTTTGTATTTTCTTAATTGATTTTTAAGCTTGGCTTCTACTATGTCTACTGCTGCAAATGGGTTCACGGTAGTTTCTTTGGCCGTCAAAGTTTCGTGCTTCAATCTTAAAACTACCTCGGCGGTATGTTGGGCCTTTGTCTTGTTTTTTGATTCTTTTATAAAGACTTCGCCGTGCGCAGATTCGCGTGCGTCCTTTGGTAAATATTTTTCTAGTTTACCTATCTTCTTATTTATATACTTTCTTAGTTCTGGAGTAATTGTGGTATGCACGCCCGTTTGTTCAGTTTTTATCATAATGATTCCCTCCTGTTAAATTTGATCGACTCCACCCATGTAAGGTTTCAGCACGTCTGGTACGTTAACCCTTCCATCGGCGGTTTGATAATTTTCCATGATCGCAATCAATACACGTGTCGTAACTGCCGTAGCATCATTTGTATGGGCAACAACTTTTTGCCCGTCGCTATCTACTTTTGTGCCGAGTCCGCGCGCTTGGTAATCTGTTAACCAGTCTGCACTGTGAGTTTCGCGGTAAGCATCTTGTCCCGGCATCCAGGTTTCTATATCGACACCACGGGCATTTGGCCCACCCATATCAAATGTACATTTTAAAACTACTTGGTATGGTAAGTGTAGTTGTTGCATTATATGTTGCTGAATTGCAATCATCAGTTTATGCTCTGCCTCTGATTGATCAGGCGTACTAAAGCTCTCCATTTCCAGCTTGTCAAAGTGATGCGTCCTTAGTATTCCGCGAGTGTCTTTTCCAGCACTGCCTACTTCCCTGCGGAATGATGTAGAGTGACCTGCAAAACGGACAGGCATATCGTCAGCCCTTAATGTCTGGTCCATATAATAAGCCGCCATGCTATGCTCTGCTGATCCAATCAACCATAAATCATCATTTGCCAATTTGAAAGTTACGTCGTCTGGTTTTAGTCGTGAGGTTTTTTCGTAGGCGTCGGTGCGCATCATCATTGGTGGCGATAATAGTTCAAATGGTTTTGTAGATATTCCATGCAAGTCATGATCTTCAATAATTTGTTTTATAGCGTCTTCACTAGTAAGTACATCCATAGCAAAAAGATTCAACGCAAACTGCATGCGCACCATGCCTTTTTGCAAGAATGCAAAGCGTGCTCCACTGATTGCTGCAGCGCGCTCCTGATCAATATACTCGGTCATTTCCCAATGGGGCTTTGGAGCAAAATCGAACTGTGGCTTTTCTCCCCAAGTTTCTAAAACTACATTGTCGTCTTCGCTTTGTCCAACCGGAACGCCAATAGCAGGCATGTTTGGAACTTTTTTAAGCAAATCTTCGTATTCTTTTGAAATGCTTGCAAGTTGATGCTCAAGATCTGCGCTTATTTCTTTTAAGGTTTTACCAGCAGCGATTTGAGTGTCATTCGGGCGCTGGCCTTTTGAGCTTTCTGCTAAATCGTTTCTTTGTTTCCGTATTTCATCAGACTTTTGAATTAGTTCACGGCGTTTTTCGTCAAATCCAAGCAGTTGCTGGATATCAACTTTTCCACCTTTTTCCTCTGATTTCTGCTGAACTAACTCTGGATTGTCCCGAATAAACTGAATATCTAACATAGTTATAGTATACCTTCCGTAGCAAGATTTATCTATCGAGACTTAATGGCATCTATTGCCAATTGGGTGCGGGACCGGGCGTATTCGCAGTGTTCGCAGGGACCACCCATGGCTGCAGTGCCAACTTCTGGCA
Organism: Saccharimonadales bacterium (SeqCode); assembly: GCA_038316995.1. Classification (GTDB taxonomy): domain Bacteria; phylum Patescibacteriota; class Saccharimonadia; order Saccharimonadales; family JAXHNE01; genus JAXHNE01. The sequence goes on from JBBQAZ010000021.1 coordinate 17,275, forward strand.
TGTCGCCGTCAAGTACGTTTTTCATTTCAATTAATGTTGGTTCTACCCAATCAGAGTTTCCGTGATGCGGGAAAACGAATGTTTCAAAATCAATACGGTCATTAAATCCATCGCGGTCTTGTGTGCCAGTTGCATACACAAAATACCCGGTATCGCTGACTTTATGTCCATTTTGCCGCAGTAACCACTGGTAGACTTCCATTTGTCTGCGGTACATATCTTGCCAACCACCTGGCGCTCCCAGTGCAGTAACTGGCTTATCTTTGGCTGTTGCCTTGTAATCCACTACCATTATTTCGCCATTTGGGTTCACCCAGACGTCGTCAACCGCACCAAATACATGTAAATTTGTTGGCGCATGATGCGTACTTACGCCTGTAAAGTTGGCTCGCCAAGTATCCATATCCTTGTGTTGATATGGAACCGCATCAACTTTAAATTTTTTCATAAGCGGATGCTGCGTACCTGCTATGCGGTGGACATCAAATTCTTTTTTAAACAGTTCATCGATTGCTTTGTTGATATTAAACGGTGGACTGCTTGGCCGTTTAATCTTTAGCCGAGCATCTAACCAAAAACAACGGGGACACTGAGTGTAAAGTTCAATTTTACTGCGCGACACTTTGAACTTATCAACCTGCCCCGGTTGATATGGCTTATTCCGTTCTTTCCAATAATTCCCCATGAGATTCTATTGTAACAGGCTGACCCTTATCTCCGACGAGATTTTTCTGTTGCATAACCATAGCCCACGATTGCCCACAGCCCTATAAGCCCTCCAGCAGCACCTGCAATTACCCTTTCCGATCCAGATACAAACCGTTTGTCTTCTTGGTCTTTTAACCCATCATTCAGTTCAGTGATTTCCCTGATGTAACTTTCCAGTAAAAATTCTTTTGTAGTTACTTCTAAACTAACGTAAGGGGATGGCGCATCACTACAGGTTCGAGTTAAAACTGATCTAATCTCATTTTCTTGGGATGGAAAATCGTTAGATGAGCGCAGAAATTGATATATGTCTTTCTGGCATT
>JBBQAZ010000022.1:0-17459 GCA_038316995.1 Saccharimonadales bacterium (SeqCode)
CTAAAGCATTGGAATAAAAGTGATGCTAAAGTTGCCCGTAAGAACTTAAATGAAAATATAGCAATGGTCGGCTAATAATTCATTAATATTTTAAAATTGTTAATGTAAATAGCTAAGCTTTCGACTGATAATAAGTTCTAAGTGCGTCCACTAGGGGGAGCCAATTTTGACTTTTAGAGTCAGCACTAAGTGCCAAGAAGGGCTGTAACAGATTGAGTTGCAGCCTTTTTTGATTGATTTTGCAGTTCGCAAGTAATGTTCTTAGAATTTTGTTCTTTTGAGCTGGTTGCGAACTTTCAAAGACACTTTTAGCATTTTGAGCTAGTTTTAACAGGTATTCAGCGGTAACAACGAAGGATTTATCGTTATTGGTGTATTCAACCAGCTTATTCTCTAGTTCCTCTTTATCATTCTTATACTTATTTACATATTTGTCATAGTCGTTCGTAGTAATACGACCCTCAAGGCGGTCATCGTATAACATATCTATTTTTTTATTCAGTCTGTCTATCTTAGTACGTGTTTCTGAAACAGCAGTCTGGTAATAAAGCTGAATGTCATCATGTCCTTTTTTGAGAATATCTAGTACCTGCATAACAACCTGTTCACTGAGTGCAAGCTTTTCAAGCAGTTCATTTACTTGTGGGATTAGGTGTTCTTCAGATGTAGGAGGCTGGTCGCAAACAACACCTTCTTTCGCCTTAGTACATCGCATATAGACACGTCCTTTCTTTACGTATGACGAATAAGAACATCCACAGCTTGCACACTTCAAGATCCCCTGAAAAGTGTAGGTCTGCTTTGTTAGCGTTTTATCACGTACGGCATTACGTGTTTCGTTGATTGCTTGAACCTTATCAAATATCTTCCTAGTGATAATTGGTTCATATTTGTGAGGGTAAGTACCGCCGTCATATTTCATGACACCGTAATAAAAGGAGTTCTTTAACATGGTTTCCATTTGGCTCTGAGAAACCACACCCTGTTGTTTAGTGTTTGCCCTAAGTCCCTCGTCCTTAAGTATTTTTGCGATTAAGCGAAAAGACTTACCTTCAAGTCTTAGCTGGAATGCTCTTTCAATGTATTGCCTACGAGCTGGATCTGGCACAATGTTCTTAGACAATACCTTACCCATTTCATCCGTAGTAGCTACATTCTTATAGCCTATTGGAGCTTTTCCTGGAAATTCACGCTCATGTAGCTTCTGCTGGATCTTTCGCTTTACGTTATCGCTAATTGCAGAAGAATAGTATTCGCCGAAAACCATGCCCATGCCTAAGCGAGTTTTATCGGATGCAGGTGAGTTTTTGCAGTAAGTTAGGTTATCTGACGGGAAGTGTAGTTCAATTTTTCCTTGTTTGACTAAGCGTTTTAATATCATTACGACTTCTGTGGAGGCATCCCTGGAGTACCTATCAATTTTGTCAAACACTACGATACAGAAATCTGGGTAGTTGCTTATTTTGCTTACGATTTCTGTAAATTTCTGACGGTCTTCCTTGTAGGCTGTTTCATCGAAATCGAAGTATTCACCATTAAGTTTTAATCTTTCTTCATAATCTTTGAGCCGTAATGTTTGAGCAGGTAAAGCTTCTGATTGTTCTGCACCAGAAACCCTTGCTATCATGAAGGCTTTTACCCCTTCGTAGTCTTTATTTTCTAGTGTTTTCATTGCTGGACAACCTTTCTTTATTATGTCTTAATTATACTTGGATTATCCGCTATTTGCTAACAATAGCTTACAAATCTTGGATAAATTCTGCTATGCTTATAGGCTTCATTCCTGAAACCGTATTTGTAATATGTGTAAGATGTGAGATTTGCAAGGCGGAAAGCGGTTGACGACCTACCTTCTTCAATAAGCGAGAATATTGTGTGCGGCCAAAAAGACCTTCTATTATATTGCGAACACCACGCTCCTCTTGAATTTCTTCACGCAATATCCGCATCAGAGTGTATGCACTGGCTTCAGCAAACTTCACTCCTGGTTTAGTATTTACATGGGAAATAAGTATCTGTGATGGTGTTGATGCGAGTGATTCAATATTGGGTATTTCACTGGTTATCTTCTCCCAATGGCTGAGTAGTATTCGTCGAGAAATATCACTGCTAAATACGTGACTAAAACGCAACTCATCGCTTTCTCCAACCGACACAAGTTCTTTGCGTATCTTCTCCATACCGTTGAGACGTATCTCATAGCGGAATACCGATATGTTTGGGTTATTTTCAAATTCTTCAACCAGTTTGAGTTGTGTGTAATTGTACTTTTCGTGAGAACGCTTTTCAGATGTTTTTGCTTGTGCTAAGTCAGCAACTTTATCATAAAAAACGATGTCTATAATATTTGCTTGTATGTGGTAAATCATCCCACCGTTTCTGAAGTTGGTTTTCTGTACATCGTAAGTTTTAGGTATTTTGCACTTTGCAACCACGTCAATAATAGACGATACAGGTGTTTTGTTTGTGAATACGATATTCTTCGAGTAGTCGATTTTAGCAACAGAAGATTGAGCAAGTACTGTAGGTGAAATTTTAATGTCGTATATAGTCCAAATCAGTGTCGAGAGTTTATTTACTACTGCCATGAGCATTTCATCAGTCAGCTCATCAAAGTTGTTGCCGAAGAACAGCTTTGGGAGCGATGCCTCTATGTATAGGCTATAAACCCTTCCAACGCCTTCGATGTAAGAAGGCGAATCAACAAATTGTAATTTAGGTACGTATATCTCCGTTTTCTTGTAAGAATTACTCGGGAAGACGTCTGTAGTAAAAGTGCCTTTACCTGGATCAAGCTTAGACTTCTTACTTAATGCAGCCAGCCACTCAGGACGTTCTGCGTAAGGTATGGCGAGTTTAACGGTATCAATCATTGCCGTTACCCTCGTACTCATGACTCGATAAGTCAGCTTCCAATAGAGCATCTAGAAACTTGGCGAGTTGTTCAATCTCGTCAGTATTCAGCACCAACTCAAGCTCCTCATTGACGACTTGGTTTTGCTTAGTTTCTAGTGGTTTGCTGTTCATCACAAACCGAGTATCGCAACCAAGTAAGCCCTTGTCGTTGAAAGGGTTTTATTGCCTAGTAAAAAGGTTCAGTTATGTTTGATTTCAGTTCAATTTGAGGATAATTCGGTTCAGACTACTCTGTATCTAAGTCCTCAAAAATACCTTCGGCACCAAAATGTGTTAACAAATAATCTAGAGCTCTAGTGTCAATATTTTCTGACTTAACTTCACTTCTTGCTACGACTGGTCGAAACATAACGCCCTTGGTTTTACTAACAGTAGGAAAGAATATTTGCCGAAGCATTGGTGAAAAGCCAGCACTGCTCAATATTGTACTCAAGTTACGAGTTGTGTTTTTTAGTTTTGGTATGAATAACTCGTATTTATGTTTAAAAGCCTGCTCTAGTAGCTCATCTATAGCAGATCCAACTTGTGTTTTTTTGAGTATCAATATGTCATTCACTACTATTCTGCCGTCATTCTCATATGTTAGAACATACGAGGTATCATCTGCGATAGCAGTCCAATGTATGTCATCCATAGCACTATGAAGGTGAATGTAGTAGTTCTTTACAGCCTTCTCTGTGTTATTAACAAGTTTCTTTTGTTTAGAATTTAGTACAGGGGTTTCATTATTAGCAATTATACAAAGCTTGTTTAATTTAATAATATGGGCTCGTCCATTATCCACCTCAGGCTCATCCAAGTAATCAAGAATCTCATCAGACTTAGTTTCAAGAACGTCGTAAAGTTTCCAAAATGGCTCTGGCTTTAATCCGGCAAGTTCTGAGTTTTGGCTATACAACATTTCAAGTTCATGCACCATAAGGACATATACCCGATTTAGTTCGGCCATACATTCGTGGTCTTCTGGTAAACGCCTGTCATTGTCCCATACAGCTTTGGTAATAGTTAGCAAAGAGTTATTCAGAGCCCTTGCTACAGGGAAATCATTGTTACTGCTCGACTTGTTTGTGGCTTCCATAGTGTTGTTAGATATTATAAGATATTGATAGATGAATAAGAAGAATGAGTTGCCAGAGTATCTAACCCTAAAAGAAGTTACTAGTCTGCTAAAGGTTCACGAAAATACCCTAAGAAATTGGGATCGTGAAGGAAGACTCAAAGCCATTCGTATTGGTGGACGAAACATAAGACGCTGGAAAAAAGACGATGTTCTGAAATTTTTGGAAGACGGGAGTAAATAGATGTCTAAGAAGATTCTAGACTCTGCAATACTGAAAAAAGACCAGCAATCGCTTTCTGAGCTACAATCAATAATCCGAAAGTTTTGCGATGACAGAGACTGGGATCAGTTTCATAACCCTAAAGACCTTTCAATATCGCTTGCACTTGAAGCAGCAGAAGTTTTGGAGCATTTCCAATGGAAAAACAAAGATGAAATGGCAAAACATTCTGTTGAAAATAAAGATGCTATTGCCGAAGAACTAGCCGATGTTCTTTATTGGGTATTGTTGCTTTCAAATAAATTAGACATCGACCTTATAACTGCTTTTGAAGGCAAAATGAAGAAGAATGAGCAGAAATACCCTATAGATAAAGCAAGAGGCAGTCACAAAAAATACACGGAGCTTGAGAAGTGATTGTATATTCAGCGACCAAATCAGATTTCTGCAAAGACATAATGTCGAATGGCATTGAAAATATCATATTTGAAGCTTACAAGTCTGCTACTGGTAGGTCTACGGGGCGTTCAGAGATTGAATCATGGCGTAATTCTTTACAGTACATGGATCGTGTTGTCAGTACTCCCGATATTCCAGATGATGCTGGTGTTGCAATCGAGTACCATATTCCACAGTCTTCAAAACGAATCGACTTCATACTTTCTGGCCAAGATAAAGATAATCGAGATACAGCAGTGCTTATTGAACTTAAGCAATGGCAAAATGCAGAAATGACCACCAAAGATGGGGTAGTCTCAACAAGGTTTAAGCATGGCAATAAAGAAACGGCTCATCCATCTTACCAAGCATGGTCATATCGAACGTTGCTGGAAGATTACAATCAGACAGTGCAAGAAAGTGATATACAGCTCGTTCCATGTGCCTATTTACATAACTATGATCCTGATGACGTTATTACAAACGAGTTTTACGATAATTACACTTCGAAGGCTCCAGTTTTCTTAAAACCAGATGCGATAAAGCTTCAAGAGTTTATAAAGACACATGTGGTTTATGGTGATAAAAGTGAGCTCATGTATAGAATCGACCATGGAAAGATTAAGCCTTCAAAGAATTTGGCTGATCAGTTGTCGTCAATGCTTTCTGGGAACGAAGAGTTTGTGTTGATTGATGAACAGAAGGTAGCGTACGAAACAGCCTTACAGCTTGCAAAAGCATCATCTGACGAAAAGAAGAACGTACTAATAGTTCAGGGCGGACCAGGCACAGGAAAGTCTGTGCTTGCGATTAACCTACTAGTCGAACTCACAAAACGAGAATTAGTAGCACAGTACGTCACGAGAAATTCAGCACCACGAGAAGTTTATCAGGCAAAGCTTACTGGTTCATTTACAAAGTCTAGAATAGCAAATATGTTCAGTGGCTCAGGGTCATTCCATTCTGTCGAAGACAATATTTTCGATTGCTTAATAGTTGATGAAGCACACAGATTAAACGAAAAATCAGGCATGTTTAATCATCTAGGAGAGAACCAGATTAAGGAGATTATATCTGCAAGCAAGTTAAGCATATTCTTTGTCGACGAGGATCAAAAGGTCACTCTCAAAGATATTGGTGACAAGGAAGAGATCCGCTTTTGGGCGACCCAACAGGGTGCAAAAGTTACAGAACTTGAGCTAGAGTCTCAATTCCGCTGTAATGGATCTGATGGATATTTGGCGTGGCTAGATAATTCTCTGCAAATTCGCACCACTGCAAATGATGTTTTTGAAGACTTTGGTTACGATTTCCAGATTATCGAAGACCCAAGACTATTACATAATCTGATCAAGGAAAAGAATAAAGCAAAAAATAAAGCTAGACTTCTAGCAGGTTATTGTTGGCAATGGGTAAGCAAAAAAGATCCTTCGCTTAATGACATAGCTATCGATGATTATGAAGCTAAATGGAATCTCAATGAAGATGGGCAAGGATGGATCATCAAACCTAATTCAGTAAATGAAGTAGGCTGCATACATACTAGCCAAGGACTGGAAGTGGATTATGTAGGCGTAATCATTGGACCTGACCTAGTAGTGAGGGACGGCAAAGTTATCACAGACGTTATGAAAAGAGCCAGTAGTGATAAGTCTGTACAGGGTAGAAAACAAATGTTCAAAGACAACCCTGAAGAAGCACAAGTTAAATTCGATGCAATCATTAAGAATACCTACAGAACTCTTATGACTCGTGGACAGAAAGGTTGCTATATCTACTGCACAGATCCAGAGACATTGAATTATTTTAGGGATAAGATCAACAAGCCGGAAAGGAGACATGATGGCAGTTAAGATTACGTACTTTGTTCACGGGACAACGACAGATAATGAAGAAAACAAATCTTCTGGCTGGAATGATGTAAAGCTTTCTGAGTTAGGTATTCAGCAATCTAAAGACTTAGCTAAATTGACACAAGACAAATCTTTTGATGCCGTGTTTACCTCTGATTTAAGCCGTGCAATCGACTCAGCAAAGTTAACATGGGGCGATAAGTACCCTACCTTCGCCGACAAAAGATTACGTGAATGTAGTTACGGAGATTTAAATGGCAAAGATTCAGATGTCGTTGAGCCAATGCAAGAAAAATCCATAACGACACCAATGCCTAATGGTGAAAGTTATGAAGACGTTAAGGCTAGGATTGAAGATTTCCTTGATTCAGTTAAGAGTGAGTACGATGGCAAGCATATAGCAATTGTTGCTCACAAAGCACCACAGCTTGCTCTAGACGTAATATTGAAAGGTATGACGTGGGAAGAAGCATTTGCAAATGACTGGCGAAAACAAAAAGCCTGGAAACCAGGATGGGAGTATGAAGCATAATGAGTGAAATCTGGTCTGACCTACATAAAACATATAAGCAACAAGATTGGATTGATAAGCCTTCAATATTTGCAGAGCAAGCAATTAGGTACTTCCCGAAAAAAGGTAAAGTATTGGAGCTTGGTGCAGGACAAGCCCAAGATGGCTGCTTCTTTGCTTCACAGGGCTACGAAGTAACTGCTACAGATATTGAAGATACTGCACTTGAGCTTGCCAAGAAGAAGGCTGCTGATAAATCAGTGCAAGTTGACCTTAAAAAGGTTGATTTGCGTGATGAGCTGCCATTTGAAAGTGAAAGTTTTGATGTCATATATGCCCACTTATCACTACACTACTTTGATAAAGACACGACGCTAAGATTATTCGGTGAGATACAACGTGTGTTAAAGAGGGGTGGGATTTTCGCCTTCTTCGCTAATTCAGTAAATGATCCTGAATATGGGACCGGGAAAGAACTAGAACCAGACTTCTTTCAAATTGATAAAACAGCTAAGCGTTACTTTAGTGAAAAAACGGCACGAGAGTTTGGACAATGGTTTGATATTAGCTTGCTAGATGAACTTGGAGAAACGTATAAAGACAGTGCTAAGGGCGTACATAACCTAGTACGCTTTATCGGTACAAAACCTCTAAATCCTAATCCTTTTAAGCTTGCCATTCCCTATGTAGGAGCTATTGTTGAGCGTATACATAATGGAAATAAAGAACTGCTATTACAGACACGCTGGAAACCACATGCAGACCCACTTTATTCAGGCACACTTGAATTCCCAGCAGGTGTCTTAGATAAGCCTTACGAGAGTGTTTATGAAACAGTATCCCGTGAAATAAAAGAAGAAACTGGTCTGACGCTCAAGACAATTAAAGATGATAGCAAAACGAAAGTTTACAGCCCCAAAGGCAGTGATGAAATTATTGCTTTCAGACCGTATTGTTGCACTCAACAGTTAAAAGACGGCAAGCCATGGATTGGCTTTGTGTTCATTTGTGAAGTTGAGGACGGCGAACCCAAAGCACAATTAAGTGAAGCAAAGGACGTTAAATGGTTGCCTTTAAGCGAAGTAAAAGAACTGTTTGAAAAATCGCCAGAGCAGTTCTTTGGACTTGAGCTTCCTGCATGGGAATATTACTTTAGGGAGCAAAAATGAAAACGATTTTAGTAGACGCAATAAACGGCTTAGTTCTTGAAGACGGAAGTATTCTTGAATCAATGCACAAGCTACTCGAAAGCTATCCAAATAACAAAATAGTTTTAACGGGTGCTAATGACGAGCAGTTCAAAATGTTCAAGCTAGACCAAGTCCCTTATGAAGTATTTACCTTAAAGCATGATCCCGAAAAGACAGACCCTCAGTATTTTAAAATACTATTTGAAAAATACGGGCTAAAAGCTGAAGATGTTGTCTACTTTGAACACAGTAAAGAAGCTGCTAAGACTGCTGAATCAGTCGGTGTTACTACCTATTTCTACGACCATACCAAGGAAGACATGGACGCATTAAAGCAATTCTTGGATGAAAATCTGTAATGAAAAATCTTCTAACAATAAGAGAACAAGACATAGTTCCTGACGCACCCGTTGTAGATACCGCTAATTTCCGCAAGCGTGAGGCTTCTCGTGCAATTGTTTATGATAGTGAGGATAGAGTTGCACTGCTTAGAGTTGGACTACACGACTATCACAAGCTTCCTGGTGGTGGCATTGATGAAGGTGAAGATATACCAACCGCACTTGAGCGAGAGTTATTAGAGGAAATCGGCTGTAAGGCAGAAGTGACTGGTGAAGTAGGTAAGATAGTAGAGTATCGTGACCAATTTGAACTAGTACAGACTTCGTATTGCTTCACTGCAACACAGGTAGGCGAAAAAGGTGAACCTGACTTTACAGAGAAAGAACTCCGAGAACAATTTTCTATTGTTTGGGCAGATGACATAGATAGTGCAATCGCTCTTTTGCAACAGGACGAGCCAACTTATTACGAAGGTAAGTTTATAAAAGTACGGGACCTCACACTGCTAAAAGCCGCTAAGGAAATCAACAAATGAGAGTATTGGTCTTCGGCGACAGCATAACCTATGGTGCTTGGGACACTGAGGCTGGTTGGGTTGAGCGTATTAAGAAGTCTGCCCATGAACAGACAATTCAGTCTGAGGGGAAGAATAAAGTACAGGTCATAAACCTTGGCATTGGTGGCGATAGTAGTACTAAAATACTCAAGCGTATGCCAGCAGAAATTGAGGCTAGATATTCGGCAAGTTGGCCGTTTGTGTTTGTTATTACTTTTGGTGCAAATGATGAACGTAGTATTGATGGCAAAATAGAAACACCAAAGGAACAGTTTGAGGCTAATATTAGTGAGATTATTGCCATAGCCAAGAAACATAGCGACAAGATACTGTTTTTGGGTATTCCGCCTATTGGTAAGACAGTCGTTGAGTTTAAAGGTCAGGAGTATTCAGACGAGCGTGTTAAAGAGTACGAACAAAGCCTCCAGGCCATTGTTGAGGACGCTGGATTGCCCTTTATATCAATTCGACCAGCATTTGAACAAGCAGGATTAGACGGTCTGTATGCCTATGACCACATACATCCAAATGATAATGGGCATCAGTTAATCGCCGAAACAGTCAGGCCAAAGTTGCAGGAATTACTGGATGCCTGAACTCCAAACGCCAGCAGACAGGCTTAATTACACTGGCGACCTTACACCAGTCGTAGAACGTGTCTGTGAAGCCTATGGAGTAGGACAGCTTACCGCAAGTAGCATCGTTGAAGTTGGTTACGAAGACTGTAATGTAGTTATAGAAACAGACAAAGATAAATTCGTAGCAAAGATGTTTGCTAAAACCCGAACGACTGATGATATTTCTCGCTATGCAACTACTATGGAAAAAGTTGTCGAGGCTGGCGTACATCACCCCGAATTACTAAAGACTGATACAGGCGAAACTGTCTTCACTGATAGTGGTATTACGCTTGTTTTAATGCGATTCGTTGAGGGCAAGAGCTACTTAGAGCTAGACCATGCACCAACTAATGAAGAACGCAAAGCAGTCTTGGAACAAGCAGCCATAGTTAATGGCATCGACTACAAACCACCTTACTTATTTGATAGCTGGGCTATACCAAATATTCACGAAATGTTCGAGAAAGTTAAGCAATACATTGATCCAGAAGACTTGGTATTATTGAACCAAGTTATTGCCGCATACGATAATATTCCGGTTGATGACTTACCTCATAGCTTTGTACATGGCGACTTCACAAAGGCAAATGTTATTAAAGGCGAAGACGGTAAGATATACATCCTAGATTTTTCAGTTGCAAATCAGTATCCACGTATTCAAGAGCTTGCTGTTATTGTTGCGAATTTGCTACACGATGATAGCGAGATAACGCTAGTTAATAAGTGTCAGCAAGTAGCAGACGAGTATAGTGAGTTCAGTCCACTCACGGATGAGGAACAAAAACACTTACCTGCGTATGCCTTAGCTGGTATAGCAATGGAATTTATGGGTGCACATCAAGAAAAGTACATCAATGGGAATGATACTGAAGAAACCGAATACTGGTTTGGGCTAGGTCGTAAAGGTCTTAGAGCTGCTTACGAAATGAAATAGCGTTTGAGCCGTAAAAAGCTGGATAAAAAATTTGGGGAAACTCGGAACGCTCATTTAAGAACAATAAGATGAATGACATTACTGTTTGTTGTATATTACGCAGCGTTAGGGTTATCGCATGGCACAATACACAAAATTAGTCTTACGTCTCCAACTTATACTAAAACCTCTTTAATGAATCTCAATTTGTACTCGTCATAATCTACACTTGCTGTTCGCAAAGCGTCTGCCAGTGTGAGCCAAGCATAGGCACTATGATGAAAGTCATGGTGTTTTTGTTTGGTATAGTTAATAGTATGAATAAAGCGGTAATATGCAAAGATGTCTTCGGCAAAGAGTATATTGTTGATGCAGGTGATCTGCGTCAACGTATCGGTGTTTACGCCATCATTATCGAAGATGGTAAAATCTTACTTACACGTCAATGGGATGGCTATAGCTTAGTCGGGGGCGGCGTCGACAAGGGAGAGAGCCTGGAGCAGGCGTTTGCAAGAGAGGTTGAGGAAGAAACAGGCCTGAGTACTATGCCAGACAAACTGATTTACCAAGCGACGACATTTTTCAAGAAGGATGAAAGCGCACCCCCTTATCAGTCTTTTCAGTTTTACTTTACTCACAAGAGTATCGAGGGCGAGATTAATAATGACGGCATAACTGTTAGTGAAGGTGGATATACGAATGATGTCGCCGAATGGGTCACTCTTGAAGAGGCTAAGAATATAGTACTTCGACATAGTGTTGATATGGAAACTATACTTGATGCACTTGAAAAGGATAGCGAGCGCAATAGTTAGATTTTTGACTCGAGTCCACTATAATGAAATTAATACATTTAACTTTACTGTAGTTATAACTTCCTCTATCGTGGTGAGCCAAGCATAAGCACTTTGCGAAAGCAGAGTGTTTTTGTTTTGATATACTCAATACATGAAAATTTACTTTATAACTGGAAATGCCAGAAAAGTCGGTGAGGCGAAGCTTGCGTGTGAGCCAGCTGGTATTGAAATAGTACAAAAGCAAGTAGAAATTGATGAAATCCAGTCAACAAACCCTAACGCTATATCGATTGATAAAGCCGAAAAAGCATACAATTTAGTTAATAAACCCTTAGTTGTAACAGACAGCTTTTGGAGAATTCCGGCACTTAATGGCTTCCCCGGTGCATACATGAAAGATGTCGCTAACTGGTTCAGCAGTGAAGATTTTCTTTCACTAATGGAAAAGAAAGAAAATAGACAGATACTCTTTAGTGAGAATATTACCTATAAAGATGCCGAAACCATTAAGCAATTCTCACAGGAGTATGAGGGCATTATCGTCACAGAAGCTAGAGGAACAGGTAATAGCATAGAAAATGTTGCTGAATTTGAAGGTTTTACTTTAGGTGAAAGGCGTGAGCAAGGTGGATACAGCCATAAGCCTGAAGATTATGTGTGGAATGATTTCGTAAAATGGATTAAGCAAAAGCAGCCAGATTAATCGCTTCAGTTCAAACCAAAATTTCTTTAATTATTCTTAGCTTTTCGTTATCAAAGTCGATACTTGCAGTTCGCAATGTGTCTGCTATTGCGAGCCAAGCCGAAATAGACAAAGTCAGAACTGTGAAAATGGTTCTGACTTTTTGATGCCCAGAGTAGAATTGAAACCTGTATAATCACAGCATGAATAAAAATCCCAAAGTCGATTCATACATTAATAGCTTAGAAGATTGGCAACAAGAAATGTGTATCAATGTACGCAAGTTAATACATGAAGCAAGCCCAGATATTGAAGAAGTGATTAAGTTCACCAATAGACCGTATTTCGTTCATAAGGGCAATGTTGCAGCTTTACTCGCTGCAAAAAACCATGTCAATGTTTTCATATACGACCCGACCGCACCCGATCCAGCAGGAATTATAAATCAGGGACAAACTAATGCGACAGCCCGGTCCATACAAATTTCTAAAGGACAAATGGTAGACAAGTCAGCGTTCATAACCCTAATCAAGCAAGTTGTAGCAAACAACGAAGCTGGCGGTTGGCGTAAGCTAAAAAGCTAAATTAACCCCCGTTTCTTTTTTGGTGTATTTTTACAATCTCGCTACAATTAGTTCATGTCATTTCAAGCATATTTAGATACGATCGAAAAGAAAACAGGCAAAACACCTAATGAGCTTCTCGTCTTGGCAAAGGAAAAAGGCTTTACATCCGATACGAAGGCTGGCGAAGTTATTAATTGGCTAAAGGAAGATTACGAACTGGGTCGTGGACACGCTATGGCTTTCTTCCATGTTCTGAAAAATGGAGCGACGATCAGCGATAAACATGTTGGTAGTAGCGGAACTCATGCCGATGAAAGTAATGAGCTTCGATTAGACGGCTTAGGCAAAAGATAGTTCGCTGATTAATTCATGGCAAAATCCTGCTTGATTGCAGTTATAACTTCCTCTATCGTTGTGAGGCTCAATATATATTTAAATAGTTTTACTATGGCTTCTTAAGTACTGTCCATCAATCAGTACGCAATTATGTTGATTAGCGAGCTCTTTAGCGCGGGATGAATAAAAGCTATTCGTAATTACCATTGCTTGATCACACTGGTAATGTTTTAAGGCAAGTACCGCCTGGCGTATAGGCTCAAGCCGAACAATGTTGCTATACCTTTTTACTTGAATACCCCATTTAATACCATCTTTCTTAGCGATAATATCTGCTCCATGATCATAGTATTCCGTCAACGTAACGTCTTCGTACCCTTGATCCTTTAACCATCTCGCAACATAGACCTCGAATTCTTTACCTGGCATGGTGTCAATTTCATCGGTAGAAAGCTTGAGAGCCTTTAAACGTTTTGCCTCATTAATTCCTCGAATATTTTTAAGGGTGTCTGAAAGTGAGTAGCTTAGAACATATACGATTGAACCTATCAGGAGGGATGTCATCAGTAGGTTGACGACAACTTCCTTAGGAAACCCCATAAATAATAAAGCAGCAATAGTGATCACCGTGCCCAAGACAATAATATCTCTGATTTTTCGCTTATGCATAATCATACTTTACTGTAGTTTAGCTGGACTTGGGAGTGTATTCGATATTTAATACTGCGATGGCCATGAGTATAGTAACCTGATATAACTAATAGCTCTTTACCAAAAAGCTTGGAACATCGCTCATTATTGGACATTTTTATAATTAGTTGTATAGTATATATACTCTCAGCAACCTCTGTGAGTTTCGCTCCTTTACACAAGTAGGTGACAGACATGGCAAAAGATGCCGAACTTGACCGTCTGAAAGCGGCGCAAGACAGCGCATTCCAGCGCAAGCAAGACGCACACCAGAAGCAGCAAGGTGCTTGGGAGCGTCGCTCCTCAGCCCGCGATGCGATGAACCGTGCGCATGAAGCCAAGCAGACTGCTTACTCCGAGCAAGATCGGACGTGGCAGTACTACCAGAGGGTCCGAGGGTCAAATGGACCTCGGATCGATGACTTGAATGCCCAACAAGACGCAGCCTTCCAGAATATGAAGCGTTCGTACGACGCAGCTTCTGCTGCATACGAACGCCGAGACGGTGCTTCCGCCGGCAGCTACGCGGCCGAAGGACGTCGCTACAAGGAAGAAGCGCAGCGTCACGTTGCAGAACGTCGACGCTTGGTCGAAGAGATCCGCTCAGCCAGAGCGGCTCACGAGTCATCAAAGCCGGCCTTCCAACGAGCGCGTGATGAGTTCAAGGTGCGTAAGCAAGCGTTCGACCAAACAAAGGCCGAACACGAGCGTACTCAAGCTGAGTTTAAGCGGGCTAAAGCCGATTTCGACAGCGCCACTAAAGCGTTCAAGGCTCGGCTCGACACAGTCAAAGCAGAAGGCAAGCGCCGTCAAGAAGACAAGAAATCTATCGCCGACAAAGCCGAAGTGCCGTTTCAGTACCGTGACAATGTATGGGTGAGCACTGATGGCAGTGGCAACACCAACATCTACTTCGGCGGACTTGGCAAGCCAAACGGACCGGGACATGGGCATTACGTCATGGATCGCAGTGGCGCCGTAACGTACAAACGTGACCCGTTTGACCCTCACGGAGCGCAGAACTTTCAAGAGGCAGACGCTGCACTCCTGTACGTTCGAAGTGCGCGTCGCAACCACGAACCGCTCGGCACCAATGAGCACGGAGGGGTTTTCTATCGTCGCGGAGACGATGGAGGAACCGTCCTGCATGTCACACAGTACTTCGAAGATGGCTACCGGGTCTCATGGGATGCCACACCGTTCGGTACTCGTAACGTGCACTGGACTAACCAGCGCATATCTGCTGGTCACCCCGACAGACACTCTCCCCCGAGAGATGCCAGCCTCTAGTTAAAAAGGAGCGATTACCCCTGTATGCTTGTACGCTGCAGGGGTTTTCGTTATATAATGCATTTATGAATACAGAGCAACAGTACATCCTCGCTCGCGATACCATCGATATGATTCGCCGTTCCGAACACAATACGATAGTGCTCGAATACCTTGAGGGTGTTTGTTTTTCTTTAGCTCGAATTTTTGAGACCAGCAGCGCCATTGAATGGGATACGCTTGCTAGCATCTGCGATCAGCGATACAGTTCACTTGGCTCAGCAAGTGAAATAGCACTTGACGTACAACTGCTCGACCAGTTGTACGAAGAATACATTTCGAAAATTCCTGCTTCTACGTAACATAGTCGACATCATGCTTATCATTGCAGCAGGGTAAGTTGTAGTGATATTATTAAATTTCCGTCACTCACTGCCAGTAGCCCCGAGAGTAATCATTCGAAATAATTATAAGTTGTAGAATAAACTACAACTATGACAGATAGAGAAAATTCTTATGTTTTCGTTCAAATTGCTTATGGCGCATCCTCTGCAAAATATAGTGTGCTAGATTCAAATCACCAGCAACTATTTCACGGAGGGTCAGATGATCAGAAGTTCCACGCAATCTAAAATAGTAGCCCTGATTGTAGCGGTAGGTATACCGTTCCTTATAGCCCCGCCGGCGTTGGCGGCGCCGACAGGTGACGCTGCACAGGTTGAAAACTTCATCCGCAGCGTCATCCAACTCATTGCAGGTTTAGCCGGTCTCATTGCGACCGGCTTTTTTGTGGTCGGTGGATTTACCTACATCACCAGCTCGGGCAACCCAGAGAAACTCGACCAGGCAAAGCGCACATTATTCTATTCTGCCATCGGACTCGCAATTGTCATCGCCGCCTTCGTTATTAGCAACATAGTGACGACACTCGCCACCCAGGAGTTCGGGAGTTAACCCAATAATGACAGACTTTCTCGCCATGAGCCTCACGGTCATGGCCGATTCGTCGGGCGCGGTCACCGCAATGCGAGACTATGTCGCTCCGACAATTCGGGCATTAGCCGCACTGGCATCCATCGCTTGCGTCTTCTTCTTAATCAACGGCGGCTATCTGTATTTGACGAGTGCTGGCAAGCCAGATACGGTCACTTTGGTGAAGCCAGTTATCCTTGGGAATAATTTTTAAACAGGTTATTAAAAACTGTATATTCAACCTCGAGGAGGAAAGGTATCTTTCTGAGGCGGTACGGAATCTGCTGCACGAAACTGACCCTGTGTGCTTTGGATTCGGAGTTCACCTCCACCATTTTGTAGCATAATGTATAAATTCGTAGCAACTCTATTGATTATTATTGTAGAATTAACTATAATAAAGCTATAAACGATAAAGCAGAAAGAGTGGGCAACTTTATGAGCTTTAAATTAACTATTACACAACTACGAGATCGGGCAGACAGAAGCCAGCAGGATATTGCCGAAGCAATCGGTATTGCTCGTGCTACCTACGCATCGCTAGAAGCCGGTAGACGGCCGCCAAACCTTGACGAGATTAACAAGTTGGCTGAATATTATCAAATTGCGCCAGCAGCTCTCATAAGTGGAGAGATTAATACAGCACACGAGACGGTGGCAGCATATACCTTTGCTGGCGCTGAAGATGAAATTGTTCCGCGAGATATTGATCCTCAGACTAACCCCGAAAAGCTTCGTGAAGTACTCCTCTATGTACTGGAAAAAGTAGGCGCCAAACCAAACGTTGGCGAGACAGTGCTACATAAGCTACTGTATTTCATAGATTTTGATTACTATGAGAAAACCGGTAAATCTATCACAGGACTTACTTATATTCGCAACCACTACGGCCCTACACCTACGCGCGATTTTGTCAGCGTCGTTGAAGGTATGAAAGCGAGTGAAGAGCTCGAAGTGCTGGAGACGGAGTATTTCAAAAACACGCAAAAAAAGTATTTACCGCTCAAAAATGTAGAGTTCAACGAACTGAGTGCGAGTGAGCTGAAGCACATCGACGAAACGCTTGCACGCCTCAGTGACAAGACGGCTATAGAGCTATCTGAATTGTCGCACTACGACACTCCATGGCTAACTGCAAAAGACGGTAAGCCGATAGCGTATAGAGGGGTATACTACAGAACCAGCAAAACAGCGGTCACGGAACCGAGCGATGACCTTTGATGCAGCCCCCGAGTTTATAAAAGACGTAAAGCGCCTAACGAAAAAGTGGCGATCGATTCCTGCTGACGTCGAGGCTGCGAAGCAATACATCGTGCCACTATACGAGCAGTTAGCTGATGTTGTAGATATTTCGGAATACCGCAGAGAGTTTTTTGCAGGAAAAACTGCAGCCATACTACATACCGATGATACTGTAGAGGTAGTCAAGATGCGGCTCGACGTTGCCGAGCTTGGTCGAAATGACAAGGTACGCGTTGTTTTTATCGCTATCAGGTCAAACAATACTATTACGTTTATCGAACTCTAC
>JBBQAZ010000023.1:0-15377 GCA_038316995.1 Saccharimonadales bacterium (SeqCode)
TTTACGGAGACTTTTCGTGATTATGTTATTGAAACGGTTGGAGCAAAAGATAAGCTTCGAGGGACGCTCAATCATTATGGAACAGTCGATATGGGCACTATGGCTCACGAGACACCATTATCGATAATGATACGTAGAAAATTGGTTAAAGACAATAATTTAGAAGTACTGTTCCCTGAGTCAAAAAAACAACCAACTTTTGCACAATTTGATCCGGCAATGTTTTACTTTGAAGAGGAAAATAATAATCTCATTTGTTCTTCATTTAGTGGTTTACCGTTAGTGCGTTACGATTTACAAGACTACGGAGGTGTATTGACTTTGAAAGAAGTAAAACAGCGTCTCGAAAAACATGGATATGACGTCGACTCACTTATAAAAGAGCATGGCATAGAGGATACAATTTGGAATCTGCCATTTGTATATGTTTATGAGCGTAATGATTTTAGTGTAAGTTACTACGCATTTCTAGTCTATCCCGATACAATTAGGCGAAGTCTACAAACTCAGGAATTAATGAAGCTCATAACCGGGAAGTTTACGATGATAGTTGACTATGATAAAGAGGGAAGGCAAAGACTTAATATTCACATAGAGTTGAGGCAAGGCGTCAATAAAAAAGAATTAACAGAAAGAGTTAAAGATCATCTTCACAAACAGTTAATTGAGGAGAGCTCTGAGTATAGTGAAACTTTTAGAATGGTAGGTGAAGTAGTGAAGCCGCATATTTATTTATATAAATACGAAGATCCAGCCTATTTTAAGCCAGGAACTAAACAGAAATGGGTAATCAAATGAGCGATGTTACCATCCTACAAGCAGGAGAATACAAGAAAGAGGATGTGGAAGTTTTAAAAAACAAGGCTTTAGAGGTCATAGATATCTTCGGTTTGCAGGTGAAAGAGCTGTTTCGAATTAAATACCCAGGATTGAAAGAAGAAGGCGAAGAGTCTGTAGCTTTTTTGAAACAAAGAAATCAGGGGGATTTATCAGGTAGCTGGGTATATTATCCATGGAAAAAGACTCTACTTCACTGTGTATCTAAAGATGATCTTTACGTACTTAGAACCAATCGTAATAAGAATATCATTACAGATAATGAGCAATTAAAATTAAAAGATGCAGTCGTAGGGGTTGCAGGTATGTCAGTGGGGGCGGGTATAGCGAGTGCATTGGCGTACTCTGGTATATCTGAAACCATAAAAATTGCTGACTACGATGAACTAGACACGTCAAATCTTAACCGTCTTCGTGAAAATCTACTTTCAATAGGTAAGAAAAAAACAGTACTTGCAAAACAGCATATTCTAGAACTAGATCCTTTTATTGATGTTCAGGATTATTCCGAAGGATTAGACGAATCAAACATCGATTCTTTTTTTGCTACACCGGCCTTGACTGTAGTAGTGGATGAGATTGATGATTTTAAGATGAAGTTACTATTAAGACTCAAGGCAAAAGAGTATAAAATTCCGTTACTAATGTTTACAAGTCTCGGCGACAACATATTAATCGATGTCGAACGTCACGATATAGATTCAGATTTAATGCCTTTTCATGGAATAATTGATGATCTATCAGAGGAAATCTTAAAAAAGGACATTATTTCAGACGAAGACATTAAAAAATACTCAGTTCAGCTTGTTGGAGCGGAGTACATTCCGACCAGGGCTTTAGAATCGGTAGCAGATATGGGCAAAACACTTGTAGGACGTCCTCAACTTTATAGTACGATTGCGATTGATGGGGGATTAGGTGCGTATGTTATTCGTAGATTAGCATTAGACGGTCAGCCCCAATCGGGACGATATTTTGTTAAGCTGGCGGAATTGATCGGAACCAGTTCTGATGATTTAAATCAATCGTCAGAACGGAAGGCAATTCTAGATATTCTTAGTCAGCGATAATTTTACTTAGAGGCCAACGTGGGGAGTGGCTTGCCGGTAAAGTCGCCTTGCCAATTCGTAGTATGTATACTGGACGATTTTTTATATCGAATCGTTCGCTCACAAGTTTTCTGGTTTTCGGATCAAGCACAGCAGCACCTAGTGCACTGGTTGCAAATCCTTCTTCATTTGCAACAGTACATATATGGGAGTACATACGGCCTGAATTAATAAATGATTCATGTGAATCGCTCAAACACTCCACTATTATTAATGCACCGGAAGTATTAATAAGCGAAGATGATTTGTCGGCCTGCGGGCCGTGATTCGGTATATGTTTTACTGCTGCCTTAGATATTAGAGACTGTGCATTATTAAACCCATGAGTAAATCCTGGCATTCCATCGTACTTTCGTGTTTGGTTGGTCCGGACCCACTTACTTAGCTCTTCTCTGTAATTCGGATTACTCATGATTGATTGGATTGCGACGCCTGTCTGCTCTGCGACAAATTTTATATCATTTTTTTGGGTGACAATTGTTGTTCGTATTTCCTCAACATTGCTGCTCACTAAAGTTTTTAGTATTTTTGCATCGACTGGAGTAGTGGCAAATGGGTTTCGATTTGATACACGCGTTGTGATTGCTTCTAATATTGATGTGCGACATGGCCGGTGTCCTTCGATATTTATGTGTGCAACGTCGTAATTATTAGGTAAAAGAGAAATATTTAATAAATATCCATAGCCAAGTGCCGCTAGACTGAGGCTTTCTATGAAAGTTCCGATGCTAATCCATGGCTCAACGCTCAACAGGCCTGATCCATCTATAGATAGATGGCGAGATTCGTTTATTCTTATCGTTAATTTGTCATCGTTGAAACAGAGTTCCCATGGTTGAGAATTGTGACCCGAAGGAGCGAGGATTGCATATTGCGCAAAAAATCTTAATTTCTCAATATTTGAGTCGGCTTTAGTAAATAAGCTTGAGTCTATATTCCATGCACTGTAGTTGGTTTTTTTATAATAAAGCATAAGGGTATTACTTATTTCTACTACTTATATTACCATTAGGGGGACAATCATGATATTTCTCATTATTTTTGCAAGCATAACACAGCTACTAGTTTCTCTTTTTGTTCTATTTCGAAAAAAGAACAATCTCTCAAACATCTTATTTTTCTTTATTGGCATTACTTCGTTATGTTGGGCATTTGCAAATTATATTAGTGTATCAATGCTGGATTCGGAGAGTTTAGTATACATTGTTCGTTCAATATTATTTTTTGTGGTATTGCAGAACTATGCATATTATTTGTTTGCACGTACGTTTCCAAAGTCTTCATGGGAACATTCAAAAAGATGGCTGTTGGGATATAGTTTATTTTCGGCGTTTGTTGCACTGGTTACTATGTCTCCCTATGTCTTCGCTAGCGTAACTGCAAAAGACAATCTACCTATTACAGTTGCTGGCCCAGGGTTGCTGGTTTTCATACTACATGCTGCCTACTCAACATCTGGAGTTTTTAAAGAACTAAAAAGTAAGATGCATTCAGCAGCGGGCGTAGAGCGCAGACAGTTTCAATGGTTGTTATTCTCAGCAGTTTTAATACTTGTCGTGGTTCCGGTTACGAATTTCGCCATCACCCCTTTGCTTAAAACCACTCTATTTGTTGTTTTAAGCCCTGTATACACGTTGGCTTTTGCTAGTATTATTGCTTATGCGATTGTTTCGCAGAAGTTATTTGATATTAGGGCTGCTGTGGCGAGGTCTGTTGCATATGTACTTTCTCTTGGGTTTATTGGGTTGGTTTACGGGTCGATTATTTTCACTATCTTCTCGGTAGTCGATTTCGGTAATATTTCAGAATTTACCGAAAGGGCAATTTTTGTCGGGATGACGCTTGTTACTGCTACGGCTTATCCGATCACCAAAAAATACTTCGATAAACTGACTACAAGATTGTTTTACCAAGACGCCTATGATTCGCAGGAGTTTCTGGAGCGAATCAACAAATTACTTGTTGGTCAGACAGAGCTTGAACAGCTACTTGTAGGAATTACAGATGCCATAGAAGGTAGCTTAAAAAGTTCTTATTGTGTGTTTATTGTGCGTGAAACAGCCTATGAAGATGTGCGTATTGTTGGATCAGAGCACCATAAGTTTAATAAAGACAAGATAGTTGAACTACGTGAACTAACCCCACATACGCACAAGAAAGTGCTAATTGCTGATGAAATTGATGCAGATAACAAGAATTTGAAACCAGTGCTTGATTCACTTGACGTTTCTATCTTGATTCGTCTGGTTTCTGACGAAAAACAAGATTTAGAAGGTATGGGGTATTTGGTGCTTGGTCCAAAGAAGAACGGAGCTATATTCTCTACGCAAGACAAGCAGGTGTTGGAAATATTGGCAAACGAAATGATTATTGCGGTAGAAAACGCACTAAGATTTGAAGAAATAGAGAAGTTTAACCTTACTTTGCAGAACAAAGTCGATTCTGCAACTGCGGAGTTGCAGAGAACTAATGAAAAGTTAAAGGAAATGGACGAGACAAAAGATGAGTTTATAAGTATGGCTTCGCACCAGTTGCGTACGCCTCTTACGAGCGTGAAAGGATACTTGAGCATGGTGCTAGAAGGTGATGTTGGCAAGGTCAATAAGCAACAGGATAGAATGCTTGAACAGGCATTTCTAAGTTCTCAGCGAATGGTTTACTTAATTGCAGACCTCTTAAATGTGTCGCGGTTAAAGACTGGAAAGTTTGTGATAGATACAAAAGACACAGACTTGGCAAAAGTCGTAGAGACGGAAGTTGAACAGCTAAGACCTACTGCAAAATCACGCGACCTTACAATTAACTACAAGGCTCCAAAAAATTTCCCTATGTTGGCAATGGACGAAACCAAGATTCGCCAAGTTATCATGAACTTTATAGACAACGCAATTTACTACACGCCAGCTGGTGGAAAAATTGACATAAGCCTGGAAGACAAAGGCGAAACGATTGAGTATCTTGTGAAGGATAGCGGGATTGGAGTTCCAAGGGCAGAACGACATAATTTATTTAGTAAGTTTTACAGGGCAAATAATGCACGCAAGGCAAGGCCAGACGGCACTGGGCTGGGACTGTTCATGGCCAAGAAAGTGGTAGTTGCACAGGGTGGCGCAATTATTTTTGAAACAGAGGAAGGCAAGGGCAGCACCTTTGGCTTTACCTTCTCAAAAGACAAGCTCGCAAAACTCGCAGCAGAGAACCGGGAAGCAACATAAACCTAAAAGCTTGTGTTAATTGCAAAAGCATTATAAAAAGTATTGACATATGCGTTTTAAAGTGCTAGAATAATTTCTGAACGTGAATATCTCTGTTAGCAGAGGTGGCACGGTGGAGATAGAAAATAACCCCTTAGGGAGGAATTATTAGTATGAGTAACCAAGGCCCAGAAGTTTTGAAGCAAAAGCCAGAGATTAGCCCAGAGGCTACCTCTGAAATTCTTGAAAATATGCAAGCGCAGATTAATGCCTTGCAAGAATCTATTACAAGCTTAGAAGCTAAAATAGGTATATTTATTGCAAACGCAACAGATACTTCATCTGTAAGGTTTGATCTATTTGATGAGGACGTAGAAGAAGTCTCTGATGTAGTCGACAAAAATCCTACATTTGTAAGTGCTCCTATTGCAGGTATTAAAGGAAAATATAGCGGTGAGGGTAAAGCGCGACGTGAAGCGCGTCGTGAAGCAGAAAAAAGTCCACGATTTAAGCGACTTGGCGCAATTGGTGTCGCAGCAGCTGGTGTAATTCTAGCTGGAGTAGCATTACTTGGTTCAGGAAATAGCGACGAAGCTAAAACTGTACCAAAAGTAGAAAACGCAGCAAGTGTCGCAGACGACGATAGCTCACTAGACAACGATGCTGCAGATGAGTTTATTGCAAACTATCATGCAGAACTTGCTGAAGAACGTGCCGCTGCTGACGCAGAAGAATTTACTAATAGAGACATGAATGAAGTCATTCGTAATCTTGGTGGTACAGGAAATCTTACGATCTTTGAAAACTGGGACGAAAATATTGCTCAAGATAGCCCAATTGAAGCATCTTTGTCTTCAATTAACACCGGTAAGACACTTGAAGCAGCAGCTGACGGTGAAATGACAATAAATGACAGCGTTAAGATTTCACAAAATACACTTTCTGGTGAATACGGTGCTGATCGTGCAGAAGACGCAAAAATTGCAATGCGTGCTGCAGGATTTAGCGATGAAGATATTGAACAATTCATGGAAACTGGTGCAATGGATAACTTCAAAACATTTGCTGTACAGGCAGGTGAAGGCGGAGTATTTACTGAAACACCTTATGTAAACGCGAATGGGGACGTGGTCGAAGGAACTCGTAACTATGCAGCAGGAGATATATTCTTGATTCACGTTGGTGAAGACGGAAATGTGATTGTTACTCGTATCGATTGTGGTGCATTTATGCAAGATGGTAAGTTTAACTTCCCAGTGCCTACGCCGATTACTCCTGAGGTTCCTGAAGCTCCAGAGACACCCGAAACTCCTGAAACGCCAGAGACACCTGATGAGCCAGAGGAGCCAACTACTACAACCTCAACACCTGATGAAACTACGACGACTACCTCAACAACACTTCCTGATAAAAACCCAACTCCTCCAGTTGATGGCGGAGAAGACGATGTTGAAGCTCCAGTTCCTGGTCCTTCAATACCTACAACCTCTATTGCACCTACAACGGTTCCTGTAGAGACAACTTTGTCACCTGCAACAACGACAGCTACAACTCAGCCTGAAACAACTATTCCTGCATCATCAAGTACTTCTACAACTATTCCTAATATTACCCCACCAACACTTCCAGAAGTAGTATTCGGGTCTGTTATGGGCGCAGGCGAAAAGCCACTAGATCTTGCAATTCCACTTTCAATGGCAGCAGGACTTGGTTTGGCCGTGAGAGCACGTAAACAACGAGAAGAATTTCTTAATAACGAACAGAAGAAGTCGGCTTAACAGCCAGAAAGGTAAGGAGATAAGATAATGAAATTTTCAAGCATAATCAACAAGATTAAGCAGACACCACGTAAGGTGAATGCATTGATTGTAACCCTACTATTAATTGCACTTCCTGCAATTGTTATGGCGGGATTTGGTCCAAACCGACCAGTATTTGACTGGAACAATCCAGCTGACCGTAAGGGATCAGATACTGGTCCAGTGTTTAACTCATTCATTAATACACCTACGTATGGTGACGAACGAAACTTTGTCCGAATTGCGGAAGTTGTCGATGGACAAGGTCCAGTACAGGCAGACTTTTCTGAAACAGAAGCTGCAGAAGCTGGTAAAGAATACTGGGTACGAACATTCGTACACAACAATGCAAACCAAGCAACAAACGACACTATTGGTGTCGCAACTAACACCCGTGTAAAAGTTGAGATCGCTCAGGGTGAAGCAAATGGCGTAGACGTTATGTCAAAGATTTCTGCTGACAACGCAACTCCACAAACGGTTTGGGACACAGCTACACTAGCAAACGACAACAGTAAATTTAGCGTTAGCTATGTGCCTGGTTCTGCGTCTATCTATAACCGATTCGACCAAAATGGTCGTGCACTATCAGATGCTATTGTATCTGCAAGTGGTACACAGGTTGGATATGATCAGATGAATGGTAACCTTCCTGGTTGTTTCGAGTTCTCTGCATACGTATACGTAAAAGTAAAAGTTGAAACATCTGATCTTCAGATTTCAAAGCAGGTTCGAAAAGGTGGCGATAGCGCCTGGGGTGAAACAGCAACAGTTAAGCCTGGTGACCGTGTAGAGTGGGCGATTTTAGTCCAGAACAAGGGTACGTCAGTCCAAAATAACGTTGTATCTAACGACGCACTTCCACCACACCTAAAGTATGTGGAAGACAGTGCGCGATGGTACACAACCGATCCAGCAGGTAACGATCTAGATTTTGATCAATATGAGCTAGGTGACGGAGATGGTGCAAACATCAACTTTGGTAACTACGGTGCAAATGGTGGATTTACGGTAGCTTTCGCTACAACTGCAACAGGAGACTTTGAAGGTTGTGAAGTAAATCTACGAAACATTGCGACAACGCACTCAGATCAACTTCCAACAGACAGAAGTGACTCAGCAGATGTAAGTATCGTGAAAGAAAATTGTGACGACGAACCTGAACAACCTATCACAGCGTGTAACATTCTTGAAGCTAAAAAGCTTGGAGTACTTAAGTACGAGTTCACCGTTAAGGCAACTGCTAAAAACGGTGCAACAATCAAGCAATACCGATTCAACTTTGGTGATGGTAGCGAAGAACTACTTACGGACAAAGCAACTGCCCAACACACTTTTGCCAAAGCTGGCACCTATAGTGTTAAGACAAGTGTTGACTTCATGGTAGACGGCAAGATGGAAAACAAGACAAGCAATGCTTGTGAAGTTGTCATCAACACCGACAAAGAGCAGCCGGCAGCACCAACTACGCTACCAAGCACAGGTCCAGCAGACATGATTGGTCTATTCGCAGCAGTTTCGATTGCAGCAGGACTTGCTCACAAGATTGTTCTATCACGACGCTTCATGTAAGCTGAGTGCATAAAACCACTAGAACTTTTGCCAAAATTATGGTAGAGTCAAACTAGTGAAAGAGCATTGACTGACCGCTCAAAAACGAAAAGACTGTGAAAATCGAAATACCCCGCATCTGTATTGATGTGGGGTATTTCATTTTCGCCCCTGTTATGCTAGGATTAGTAACTAGGAAATAGGAACTAGGAATTAGTATGCAGAAATCAATCAAAACAATACTCATTACTAGTTACTGATTGCTAATTTCTAATAAATGGTCCCATCGTCTAACGGTTAGGACACCAGGTTTTCATCCTGGCAATAGGGGTTCGATTCCCCTTGGGATCACCATGAAAAAAGACCAGCATTTGTTGGTCTTTTTTCATGGTGATTTTTTAGTGAACCTAACGCCTATTGCCGCAATAGGGTGAGAACTGCCAGTGGCAGTTTGCAAGGAAACTCCGGCAGTTGCCGGATTTCGGGCCTGCAGAATGTAGGTCGATTCCCCGTGAGATCACCAATAAAACAGCTCACCACCCGGTGGGCTTTTTTACTGGTGGATTTCGTGAGAAATCCGAACCCCGTCAGGCGGTTCGCTATTGCCCGGCAAACTTGTTTGCGACGGCGCAATATACCTAAGTATTCCCCGTGAGATCACAATGAAACAACCGGGCAATGTGCCTACTCGTCTTTGCTAAGAAATGCTTCAAGCTTTGTGGAGTTTATAAATAATTGAGAATTGTCCGTAGTGATTATCTTATTGCTGCGGAGTTCTTTCATCTGCACGCTTACGGTTTCTCTTGTTAGTCCAGACATATTTGCGATTAATTGATGCGTTACAGCTAGTTTTATTTTTGACGTGTTCTTTTTTCCGGTTTCAGTACCATGAGATGAACAAAGGTAAGAAAGAACCTGCCCAACTTTATGAAGAGCACTGGTGCCTTCAATTGACTCAATTCGACTCATAAGATCAGTGTTGTGATCTAGGAAATACTGCAGAAGCTCACGAGCAAACGCATGATTAACATTTGTTTCATTTATGAATTTTTCTCTGTCAACTACGTTAATCGTTGCGTCTTCTAGTACTTCGTAGAAAAAATGCAACGAGATTTTTTTACCAAATTTCCATATAAGAGGTATGATATCGCCTTTTCCAGCAATTAATAGGATTTTTTCATCGCCTTTTATACTGATGTCGTAAATTTTGATAAAGCCGGAAGTTATATAAATAACATCTTGAGCTTGCTCCCCTTGGTACAAAAGTATCTGTCCTGTTTGATATTCTTTCGTAAGACCATTAGAAAAAAATGATTCGACATTCTTCATGTAATAAATCTTACACCCAAACCGTTATTTGCACGATTATTTTGATGTAGTGATGTTAACGGACAGAAGTCTTTTTTAAACGTAGTCTATGGATACGATTATAAATTAAGAGCATGTTAAGAGGAGGTTTTATGGGATTAATTGCATGGATTATCTTTGGAGCATTGGCTGGCTGGATTGCATCCATGATTGCTGGCACAAATGAAAGACAAGGGGCAATCGGTAACATATTGTATGGAGTTTTAGGAGCGTTTCTTGGTGGATTGATTGTAAATCTACTTGGAAGCAATGGTGCGATTGATTTTAATGTCTATGGTTTGCTGGTTGCGATAGGTGGAGCAGTGCTCCTTACTTGGTTAACGAAAAAATTAGCCTAACTTAATTAATGGGAGGAATGATTATGCGTAAATATATGGACTATATAGCGATTAGTAAGCCTCAAGGTAAGTCGTTTGTGGTTAATAGCGGCGAACTTAGTTTTGCTGATGAGATCAAAACATTTTCAGCCCGTAGGAGAATAAACGAAAAAATTTCAAACCTGAAGGCAGTTCATGAGATTAGGTAGTTTCCTTATTGGTTTAGTGAACGTCATAATTGGGGCTGTATGGACACTACTTGGGCTTAGATTTGTACTAAAACTGCTATCTGCAAACCCAAGCAACGAATTTGTTAACTGGATTTATGAAACGTCAGGAGAGATACTCGGTCCATTTAGAGGTATTTTTCCGTCCGCTGATCTAAACGGGTTCAGATTCGATTTTACTGCTTTGTTTGCCATGTTAGTTTATGGCCTTGTAGCCATGCTAGCGTTCTATTTGATAGCTGCACTTACTCCGAGCACGGTAGTGTCTAAGAGAAAGTAACATGCCATATTCAACATTAGAGCAACTACCGAGAGGTCTTAAAGATAATTTGCCACCTAAAGCACAATTAATTTACCAAGAAGCGTTTAATTCTGCATGCAAGAAATATCATGGCAAGTCCATTGCAGAACAAATTGCGCACCGTATTGCCTGGGCTGCTGTAAAAGCTAATTACGAAAAACATAATGGTGATTGGCGTAAAAAGAAATCCCCATAAACTCTTTTGGACTATTATTAAGCTTGCGCATCCACCAGATATCTCTACACTATAACGGTAATGGTTAAGACGTTTTTTGCCCCTAGTGTGGCTATAGAAGATTTCAAGCGTACAAAAATTATCGCAACAGCCGGCCCATCCACTGACAGCTATGATTTAGTGAAGGCGCTTATTAGTTGTGGGGCGAATGGAATTAGACTCAATTTTAGTCACGGTGATCATGCTGAACACTTACGCCGAATTAAGTGGATACGGAAGGCATCTAATGAACTTGGAAAGCCTGTGGCGATTATCCAGGATCTACAGGGGCCAAAAATTCGGCTTGGTGATTTTGAGGGTATTATTAATGTTGCTGCTGGCCAAACGCTTATACTTGGGTACAAAATTGAGTATTCTCCTGGTGGTCCAATTCCGATGCAGTATGATATTTCAAAAAAGATAAAACGCGGCGAGCGTCTTTATATGTATGACGGAAAAGTGCGGACAACAGTTACGAGTGTTCGCGATGGCAAAGTCCATGTTCGGGTAGAGAACGACGGAATACTTATTAAACGCAAAGGCATTAATCTTCCTGATACCGATTTTGACGGTGACATTATTACGTTAAAAGATAAAAAAGATATTGCTTTTGGTGTCGAGCATGATGTGGATTATATGGCGCTTAGTTTTGTTCAAACTGCGACTGATGTTCGTTTATTGAGGAATATCCTCAGAAATCACGCTTCTAAAGCTAAAATTATTTCAAAAATTGAGACAGGTGCATCAATAAAAAATCTTGAGCCGATTATTCAAGAATCTGATGCTGTAATGATTGCGCGCGGTGATCTTGCAATTGAAACTTCTGCAGAATCCGTACCTATTGTTCAACGTAAGATTATTGGGCTTGGAATGCGTCATGGAAAGCCAACAATTGTTGCAACACAGATGCTCGCTAGTATGGCTGAAATGCCAGACCCAACCCGTGCCGAAGTTTCGGATGTGGCCACGGCTGTAATTGTTGGGGCTGACGCCACGATGCTTTCAGATGAAACAGCTGCCGGAAAATTTCCGATTGAGGCTGTACGCACCATGAAAAAAGTGATTCTATACGCTCAAGCCAACGCACCGCTTCAGGTGTCTTTTCCAGATTATGATGACAAAACCAGACAAAACGCCATATCGCTGGCTATCATTAACCTTGCTGAAAATGTTGGTGCAAAGGCAATTGTTGCAGAAACAAAATCTGGCGCAACGGCAGTGAACATCAGTTCACGCAGAGCAAACCAACCAATTATTGCAGTTACTCCAGACGAGCGAGTCGCCCAGCAACTATCAATTGTATACGGCGTAAAAAGCTACATTAGACCAGATGATCCAAGAGCAGCAACCAGACTTACAGACTGGCTCCAAAAAAACAAAGTATTCCGCGCGGGTGACATGGTTATTTCAGCATCTGGACAATATCCCGGAGTAGTAGGAACAACTGATACAATAAAGGTAAGAATTATTTCATAAGGAATGGTGGCGGTGGGATTTTATAAAAAAACAATAAAAGATATTGATATACAAGGCAAGATTGTACTTTTACGTGCGGACTACAACGTACCGTTAGATAACGGAAAGATTACTAGCAGTTACCGTGTTGAACAGTCATTGCCCACGGTGCAATTTTTATTAGATCAAAACTGCAAGGTGGTGATTTGCTCGCACCTAGGACGGCCTGAAAATGCTGGGGATATTAAATATTCATTAAAGCCTGTAGCTGGTGAGCTAGAAAAGTTACTAGACCAAAAAGTTGGATTTCTAGATGCGTGCGTAGGAGAAAAAGTTAATCAAGCTGTTAAGAACCTTGAACATGGGCGAGTGCTTCTACTTGAAAATTTACGGTTTCATCCTGAGGAAGAAGCAAATGACGACGTTTTTGCCAAAGAACTTGTGAGTTTTGCTGATGTGTTTGTACAAGATGCGTTTGGCGTGGTTCACCGCGCGCATGCTTCAACAGATGCAGTCACAAGGCATATTTTGAGTGTTTCAGGATTATTATTGGAACGTGAAGTTACCGTTATTACAGATGTAATGGAGTCACCAAAGCGACCACTCGTTGCAATCATAGGTGGCGCGAAAATAAGCGATAAGATTGATATATTGAGTCGATTGATTGAGATTGCAGATGTCGTTGCTGTTGGAGGCGCGATGGCAAACACTTTTTTGTTGGCAAAAGGAATTGATGTAGCCAAGAGTAAGGTAGAAAAAGATGATGTTTCGCTTGCAAAAGATATTATTGAAAAAGCACAGGAACGCTCTAAAAACGAGGATTTTGTTTTTTATATTCCTCAGGATGGTGTCGTAGCAGCAAACATTGATAAAACAGCAAAAACGAGGATTGTTGATTGGGATACACACGTGATTGCTGATATCGAAAGTTATCCTAAGCGGATTAGTAAAAGCGCTACGCATATTAATGATAATGAAATGATATTAGATATTGGGCCTTTTTCTGGAGCGTTTATTGCAGGCTGTTTGCAGTTAGCTGAGACGGTAGTATGGAACGGAGGCATGGGTGTTACTGAGCAAAAAGGAGTTCAGGGTCCGGTTGGACCATTTGCTCACGGCACTGACCTTGTCATGGATGCAATGCTAGGGGCTTACGGCAATAAACCATATACAGTAGTTGGAGGTGGGGACACTGTCGGTTATGTTGAAGCAGAGGGGTTACTTAAAAGTTTTGATCATGTTTCTACGGGTGGTGGCGCAAGCATGGAACTCATGAGCGGCAAGAAGTTGCCCGGGGTAGAAGCGTTAGCAGATAAAGAAGGATAAATGATACAATAAATCATAAGCACTATGCGCAAAAAAATAATTGTCGGTAACAGAAAAACGGATTATGAGACAAACCTACGGTTTTTCTCATCACACCGGGAAGCGAATAAATCGCTTCTTCGGCCTGCTCTTTTCCCTAAAACATTAGGACTGGCAGTATGAGAAAGAAAATAATTGTCGGTAACTGGAAAATGCATCTAAATACATCTCAGGCTAGCTTGCTTTTGCATCGGTTGCATGAGCGCATAAAAATTCACCGTGATGTCGAAGTTGTTTTAGCCCCAAGTAACCTAGTTTTACAGCCGCTTTCCATGCAGATCGACAGACGAAAATTTCGTCTTGCAGCCCAAAATGCTTATCACAAGGATGAAGGGGCGTTTACTGGCGAGGTAAGCTTTACCATGCTTCATGATCTTGTACATTATGCGATTATTGGTCATTCAGAGCGTCGTTATGTATTCGGTGAGACACTAGAAACGGTTCGCGACAAGGTAACCGCATGTGTTAGAAACGATATTTCGCCAATTATTTGTATTGGCGAAACCAAGACCGAAAAATTAGCAAAAGAAACTAAACAAGTGTTGCATGATCAGTTAACCACAGCGGTAAGTAACCTCACTTCTGAAGATATTAAACGAGTAGTGATTGCCTATGAGCCAGTTTGGGCAATTAGTAGTGGCGCAAACTATAAAGATCATGAAATTGCATCGCCCGATGCGGTGCAGGAAATTGCTGTTTATATACGGGGTATTATCAATGATTTGTACGGAAAAAAAGCCTCTGAAACAGTACGTTTACTTTACGGTGGCAGCTCAAACGCCGAAAATGCCGAAGCATATCTTTCTTTAGACGACATCGATGGATTACTTCCAGGAGGCGCAAGTCTCAATTATCATGCGTTTGCAAGCATGGTCAAAACTGCCTACACACTGACCCACGAAAGAAATTAAAATGGTAGACAAAGTAGAAAACTCAAAAGATCCTGAAGAAAAGAGAATAATGGATGTTTCCAAACCTGGAGAAACTCCAGCAGATGCGACATCTCGTCCTGTTATCGTAAAACACAGAAGTGTCATGAAAGATCCAATGGTCGCCGAACCGAATCCTTCTCAACTTGATACTTCAGAAGATTCTACCGAAGTTGTAGAAGATAAAGAAACTAGTAAGGATTCTACAGAGCCTGTCAGCAGAAAAGCAGCCAAAATTGCGCCGCTCACAACAGAGGGTGGTACTGATCAGCAAGAGGAAACCCCAGCAGAACCAGAGAATGTGAATGAAGATGAAAAAGCACCAGAAGAATCTGCCGACACAGAAGAAAAGTCTGCAAGCCAAAATCTTGGTAATGCGGCAGTTGATGCTTTGGCAAATGAAGCCATGAAAAAGAAAAAACCTTCCAAAGAAGATATAGAAAAAATTGCAGCTATCGATAAACACATAGAGGACAAAACCTATTTCGCCCCGATAGGTCAAATAAGCAAAAGACGCGCCAAAATGCACTGGGTGATTTTTATAATTATTTTGCTCTTGCTACTGGGTGCGTATATTGCAATTGATGCAGGATTAGTCCTTGAAGACGTTTCGCTGCCTGTTGAGCTAATAAAATAGACTATGCCAAGGCGAAATAAAAAACGCGAAATGCTTTATAAAAAAGTAGTCTGGTTTGTTGCATTATTTGCAGT
>JBBQAZ010000024.1:0-15167 GCA_038316995.1 Saccharimonadales bacterium (SeqCode)
AGCAAGTTGCTGCGCAATTATTATATGGGCGCTGCGAACACGGCTAAATTTTAATTTTTTTATTAAATCCATTGCCAAGCCATCATATTGTGCGACCACCCAAAGATTAGAAGGGCGCGACCGCATACGGCATTTTTTACATGTGGCGGAATCAACTGAAAACGAATAGCATACGTAACACCGCGATGGAATCGACTCAAATGCATCAGGCGCACACCAGTTACAGAGCAGGGAACCTTCAGCTCCACACCCAACACAATTATGGGGTGCAATTAGTGATATGAGTCGCTGCGTAACAAACATCTCTACCCAACATAACAGCATTGTTGTGATTAATGTGTTGTAAATAACAGCTCTGGATATTGCACCTCTGGTAACTATCGCGCTATACTTGCAAGTAACAAAAACTCTAAAACTACAACTAACAAGGGAGCACCGATCAGAGCGGTGACTATAGCACCATCAAAATACAGGTGTCCCAAATCTGGAGGGTAACAACTTTATGGCACGCAAGCGCGACGACGATTTATTAATGGAAGATGAACTAACTGCCGCATTTCTTGGTGATGAAGATCTTGGCCCGATCTCAGATGATCCAATAGACGAGCCTGCTTCAAGCGCAGCTCCACAAGACGACTGGGATGAAGAAGAAGCTGTTCCAGGACAGCTTGCAGTAGATGTATATGAGACTAAAGAACGATTGGTAGTAAAAGCACGAACAGCTGGCGTTAACAAACAAGAGCTTGATGTCAGTATTGCAGACAACACACTAAGTATCCGTGGAACCTTATCGGCAGGGAATGAAGAAGACGTAGAAAACTACTTTGTGCAAGAATGTTACTGGGGCGAGTTTAGCCGTAGTATTTCACTACCGGTTCCAGTAAAAGAAGACGAAATTGAAGCACTTCTAAAAGACGGTGTACTTACTGTTAGCTTTAACAAGGTCAAACAAGACACGGTTAAGAAAATCCAAGTACTCTAAGAGCTACACTTATTGAACTAGTTAAAACCTCCCATCACACCGGGAGGTTTTAACTTTATGATGTATTAAAGCTTGAATAAATAAATACACCTTGCCATGTTTCTGCAAGGTGTATTTTTGTCTTTTGACGTAAACAGGGTTATATCTACTCTGCGCCAACAGCTTTTTGGAGTACGAACCTAACAATGACTTGCGCCAATGCTACAACTACTAGACCAATAATTGCGTATAGAATGGTGTTCTTTGCACCAGTAACGTTTCCAGAGTCACCACCAGATGTAATGTACTTAAGCCCACCGATGATAATCATAATTACAGAAACAACACCAACAACAATAGAAAAGACATTAATAACTGTCTCAATAATGTTGTTCACTCTTTCCGATGCATCGTCTCCGGCGCCTGCTTCATCCACGCTCTTTGATCCACAGTCTATTCCACCTACAATTCCTTCGCTTTCACAGTCGCCAATCTGAGCATTCACCACACCGACACCCGCAAACGTCAGGGCAGAAGCAAAACCAAAAGCAACGAGTAGGCTCATGGTCATCATTTGTAATTTCTTCTTCATATTTTGTTCCTTTCAGTTATATGTACTATTTATACCATGCTACGTAATTATTTGCAGGGGTTAGCTCTCTTGAAATAGGTTTTTGTCTTATTAAATAACTATAGGACTAAGCTGCTTTGTCTAGAACAAATAGCACAATAATCTGCGCCATTGCTACAACCACAAGCCCAATAATCGCATAAAGTATCGTGTTCTTTGCACTAGTAACATTTGCAGAATCACCACTAGATGTAATGTACTTAAGTCCACCAATGATAATCATGATGACAGCCACTACACCAACCACAATACTTAGCACATTGATAACAGTAGAAATGATGCCGTCCACACTTGTTGTCGGAGCTGGCCCGGTAAGACCTACACCTGTTCTTACATCGTCACCCGTGGCTGCAAAAACAGGGGTAGCAACACCCAAAAGACTTACGGCCGTAATGGCTATAACTACTAGGCTTGTTAATTTTTTAATCATGTAAATTCTCCTTAACTTATATTTATAATTTATCAAGTACAAAAATGATAATCAATTGTGCCGACATGGCAATAACTAAACCAACAATAGCATAAAGTATAGTGTTCCTGGCACTAGCAACATTGCTAGAATCACCAGATGACGTTACAAACTTTAGCCCACCAATAATAAGCATGATTACACCGATTACTCCAGCTGCAATACCCAGTAGTCTTATGACTCCGCCAATTGCAGAATCTTGCCCTAGAAAACCACTCCCATTCTTACCGGGATTTGCCGAACAAGCTGTTGGCTTTGGTCCCGTAGCAATGTTATTACAAGATTCATCAATAATATTAGCTGCTGAGACCTGCTGAACACCAATAAATGATGCAATCATCAGCAAACAAAGTGCCGTAACAATTATTTTCATGTCGTTGCCCCTATGACAAAAGTAACTATGGTTGTTGCAAATATGCAGACTGCAAGTCCGATTAGGGCATAAATAATCGAATTCTTTGCGGTATTAACTTTTCCAGGATCACCGCTAGAAAGCGTAAACTGAATTCCTGCAATGATTATTACAATGACAGAAATTATTCCGGCCACAACAAAAGCCATTCTTATAACTTCAGCAATACCGGTGTTGCTGCCGCCAGGCAAGTTAATCTTGTCCTTAGGAATAACGCTAGCTGCAAAATTATAAACTGTACTTAGTATTCTCATGGTGTTGTTCCGCTCGTCAAAGCTTTTGCCACTATATTAACTATCACCGCAGCCGACATAGCAATAACAAGACCAATAAGGGCATTTAGTATCGTTCCTCTGGCATTTTTAGCCTTGTCTGGCTGGCCAGCACTAGTAATAAAAGTAAAACCACCTACAATCACAAAAATAACAGAAACAAGTCCAGCTATCGGCATAAGAATTCCAAGAATCCCAAAGGCAATACTTGTCACTACCACTCTTAGGTTAATTTCATCGCCGCTTGGGGTTGATTTAGTCGGAAACTCAACATTACAATCTGTCGTATTGTCTACCGGTAAGTATTCATACCAAGTTGGAATAACTCCAAGAAACCGTCCTTTACATGCGGCTTGTGCGGGTTGAGCGGGGAACAATACCAAAAAACTAAATACAATTACACTAATCTGAACGAATAATATGGATAGAACCTTTGTCATCTAAAATAGTCCTCCTGGTACAATCCACTGCAAGAATGCAGAAGTGAATATATAGGCTGCAAGCGCTAGCATTGCGTTAATAATTTTAGTTCTAGCCGCCTGTACAGCCTGTGGGTTGTCGCGCGCAGCTGAGTACTGAATACCGCCAACCACAATCATTATAACAACTACTATTCCAACAAGGGCAGTTAGTATATTCACAAAGTCTGTCAGGTATCGAATAATTCCACAGTTAGCATAGTCAACCGTTACACATTCAGTGCTTGGATCAGATTTAGGGTTAGAGCCACCCGTGCCATTTACGGGGCTACTTGTATTATCAATCTTCTCGGTTCCACCTTTTCCATTTGGGCAATGCACACTGTCTCCAGATTTTAACTTAGAGGGTTCAGAGCAAAATTGATTCACTTCATTTTGAGTAAAAGGACAGTTAGCGCCTGTTCCTGGCCCAACTGGACCACCAGGACAACCATAGTCTGGCGTAGCTGCATGTGTTGTTGTTGTCATAAATGGCAGACAAATGAAGAGACTTATGAGCAGAACTTTTGCTGTATTTTTGTATTTTTTTATCATTTATTTGATTGTAGCCCGATTTTAATAAATTGGCAACTTCCTTGGTTTCATAGATATATTATGGTATAGTAGGTTTATAACCAGGAGTGGAGTGAACAATGGCAAAACAATTTGATCCAGAACAAGATACAAGTAAGTTGCACGAATCAACACCCTTACCCTACGAAGGACCAGTGAGACATACCGGCGAAAACGTCGTTCCGTTAACGAATGAAGAAAGAACACGCCTAGAGGCTATTACTGGTGAGGGTGATATACCTATGCCGTACCCTGGGCTAGTGGGAACTTCTGGCGATATGGTTACGGAACCTGATTCAGATGAACTCCAGCCCTTAGCAGAATTACTTAAAACACCATATCAAGACCAAGAAACTAATGAAAAATCAGGCCTTGGCGTTGGCGCTAAAATTGCACTTGGTGTTGGTGGGATAGCTGCTGTTGCAGGAGGAGTATTGTTCGCTCTATCAGGCGACGGAGACGAAGCTAGAACTAAAACAAATACCGAAGTAATAGAAGACACTCCATCTAGCACAGTCGTTATAAATCCTATCGACACACCAACTCCAACCGCTGATCTAACCACCCCGGACAACCCAGCTAACCTGGATATTGTTGAAAGAAAAATTGTAAGTTTTGATGTGTCTGGCAGTAGTTTTGTTGATGTGCCGAGCGTACTTGACATTAGAAACCTTTACCCAACCGACCTAACAGTCAAAATGCAAAAAGGTGAAAGTAATTATGATATACCTACAGTGAGAGACCCCAACGTTAATGCAAATGCTGGGGCTGAATCAATAATGGCGCTATGGGCTTGTTATTTGACTACTGGCGATGACGGCTGCCTGACAACTCTAACAGACAGTACTGACGTTAAAAATTTTCTAAAAGAACAGAGAGACACCGATTACGCACCTCGTACCAATCAGTATCCAGATATTCAAGCAAGTTTTATTGATAGGTCTGAAGATCCAGCTGAATTTAAATTCTACAGTGACGGTGAAGGCGGAACGCTAGAGCTCAACAATGGAACTCTAATGTATGGTGCCGTAGAATATGACCCAGAATGGCAAACACTAGCACCAAACTTGAAACGACTTGAAAGAATAGTAGACAAATTGGTCTTTCAAGTAAAAAGTACTATCGACGAAAACGGACGATCAACATTCAAGGTTACAACTCTTAATTTAAAAACCTCTATTACACCCAGTCAATAGTCGCTAATATTTAAACTTATGGTAAATGTGTGTATGCTTATGCTATAAACATTGTTATGTACTTCGCCAAATTTAAGAAAATTTATCTTGGTCTCATTGCCCTTTTCATAGTGTCGTTTTCGGTTATAGCCAATGCTGTGCCTAGTGACTCTACCTGGACTTCCAGATTCTACAACAGAACGATAAGCTCGGGTAACAAACAATTGGTAGTTGAATCTACTGGAAACGGTTTAGGCGAAGAGTATCTGTCCACAACTGGCCAAAAAACACAATCTAATGGTAAAAACTATGTGGTTTTTAGTGGAACTGTGGCTTATTCTCCCGACAGATTTAGTGGTGGTGATAAAAATAAGCCAGAAAACCAATGTGGAATTCAAATGCAATTTTGGGTTGCCGATGATGCCCCGGGGAAAGCTAGTGTGTTCGTAACTGGATCGGGATCTACGTCGGGTGGCGCCAATCTAAGTAGATGCCCTGATGATATTCTCAATGAGGCAAAAGGAAAGTTTGACAGAAAAATTACTAACATGAATTCTCCGGCAACCTTCACGGCCGTGTACGGTTCTGGGGCGAGTGAGCCAGCCAAAACAAAAGATGCAGTGATTGATGTAATCCAATTAACGAACGGCGACTCATCTCAAACTGCAGACGAATCAGACATTCCTGATTCAGACACAGTTACATTAAAAGGTAATGGTGTAGATACGTCAAAAACCACAACTACTAGAGTTGTAGGCACGCCACCGGACGCTGGCAGGATAAGATACGGCGTGACTTTTGAAAATTTAGAACCCGGTAACTACGAAGCCTGCTCTAAGGCAGTAAGTAAGTGCATAACGTTTGTGAAAAAAAGCGGTGAAGTTTTCAGGGGTCAAATACAAGGAGATGAAAGTACGGCCCTAAAAGTTGTCAGTACTGAAGAAAAGGAGGAAGATAATTCGTGTGAGTCAAAGGGCGGGGCATTGGGGTGGATTACTTGCCCAACAATAAAAATAATGGGAAATGCTCTGGACTGGGTGGACGGTCAAATGACAGAGTTGCTACGGCTAGAAAGAAGTCGTTATGATAGCCCTGAACTGCGTGAATCAAGTAAAGTGTTTAGAAATTTTGCCTTCAGTCTGCTTATTCCAATAATGCTTGTAATGGTAATTGCAACTGCATTGGGTTTTGATTTTGTAAGTGCATATACCGTAAAGACTGCTCTACCAAGAATGGTTATTGCTGTCATATTTATTGCGCTGTCTTTCGACCTGCTTGTATTTGTGATCGGCTTTGTTCAGGTGGTAGGCGACGGTGTCCAAAACATAATACTTGGACCATTTAGCTATTTCACCCAGGGGGGTGTAGAACAACAAATGACCAGCACAACAAAACTAAGTGATCTTGTAGGTTCTGGCGGCCAAACTGCTGCTACAGATATCGGAATTGGCGGCGTCTTGGTAGGTTCCGCGATTGCCGGGCTTGCGGGGGCAAGTGTTACAGGTGCGATTTTTGCAATACTTGGATTTGTTGCGACAGCCTTTGTTACCATGCTGGGTGTTTTCGTACTGCTACTATTTAGGCAAACAATGATCGTGCTACTTCTGTTGATTGCCCCAGTTGCAATATTGCCGTGGATTTTCCCGGGCAGAGATAAACTGTATAGTCTATGGAGTAAAACCTTTTGGTTAATGATCTGGTTTTACCCAATAATAATGTTAGCAGTAGGTGTAGGTAAGGCAATGTCAGCGGTGGCCCTAAGATGATTGACTTTGTAACAAATTTTGCGCAGGCCGCTGCATTAGGTGATAGTGATTTTATAAAAACCATTACTGCTTTGGTGTTCTGGGTAGGTGGTTACGTAGCTGCACCATTAATATTTATGGCAACCCTAGGTGTATTTAAGAATATTGCCGGAATGGGAAGCGGTCGACTCAAGGGACTACGTAGTAAAGTCACGGACAAGGCAAGCGGTCGGTTTAAGACGGACAAGGGCATCCGGCAACAATTTTCAGAACAAAAACGGAATGCTGCCGCACAAAGAAGCAAGTATAACTGGCGTAATAGAAGGGCGATCAACGATCCTGCTAGCAGTGATGAAAGAGCCCAGAGGCCAGGTCGAGAGGAGTGGAGAAATGCGCAAAATCAATCCCTTAAGGCGGGCGTAATTGGGTCGCAACCATCATTACTTGGAGCGAAGGCGGAAGAATCTGCGAAGAAAGAAGCCATGGCAGCTGCACATTATAAACTTTCTCAAGAAACTGTTAACGCAGGAATGTCTAGGTCAGATACTCTCAATCATCTTGAAAACAGAGCACTCAATTCCGACTCAGACTTTGAAAGACAAGCTGCAGTTGCCCAGTTAACCCAACAACAGGCTGTTGAACATATTGGAAGGGTTAAGAGTACTGCCAGACAGCGAGCAATTAACGGCGACCACACTGCAAGAAACTCATTTAATCAAGCACTTCCTGAAGCGTACAGCGCTCTTAAGACAATTTCTCCGGATCTAGCACTTGAAATCGGTGATCAAACATTCGTTGATGATGATGGAAATAGGATAACCGACACACAAGATATTGAAAGAAGAAGTGAAGAAATCACTCGAACTCAAGCGAGAAGCAGTTTTGCTAATGTAAGCACGGATCATCACTCAAGCATGAAGCCTGCGGGTTGGCAACGTTGGATGGATCAAGGTATTGAAGGCCAAAGAGAAGCAACCGCTGCTTATGAGAAAGTCATGAATGATCCACAAGCAAAAACAAAACTTGCAAACGAAGTTCATGGACTATTCGGACGAGACCAGGACGGTAATCTGCTTCCGCTATAGGCTCTCGTAAGGCCAAGAATTAATAAATAAAGGTAGGTCTGACCTTGCAATCAAAATAAGTTAAAGATTTCTCTGTCTTCAATGCTGGGCTGGAAGTGATGTTTTCTACACCTGCGATAAACAGCTTGAACAGAGCTAATAAAACATCCCAACCTTAAAAGTTAAACTCCTAAAATAATCGTAAGCTTTATACTTTAAACCTGATACTTTATACTTAACTGATATGGCGACGTACAAAGTAATTCAGGATATAGAGGCCGACGACAAGCTGCTAGGGCCGCTTAGTTTAAAGCAGTTTATTTACTTTTCTATTACCTGTATTTGTTTATATTTGACGTTTCTATTTGCCACTAAAGGCGCGCCGTTCGTCGGAGTTATATTGTTGCCTCCGGCTGCATTCTTTGGGGTATTAGCTTTTCCCTGGAGTAGTTCCCAGCCTACAGAAGTCTGGTTACTAGCAAAAGTTCGGTTTTTCTTTAAGCCCCGCAGGCGTATTTGGGACCAAGCAGGGATTAAAGAGCTTGTTACGATTACCGTACCTAAAAAAGTTGAAAGACACCTAACCGATGGACTTGATCAACGGCAGGTCCTTAGCCGGCTGGATGCACTTGCTAAAACCGTAGATAGTCGTGGCTGGGCCGTTAAGCAATTAAATGCTGCGCCTTTCGGAGATTCAACACCAAGTTCAGACAGGCTGACAGTTGGGACAGAAACCACGGGTAGTATTGTAGTGTCAGATGTCAGCCTCCAGGATGACGTACTGGATGAGCGAAACAACCCCACAGCCCAGAAAATTGACCAAATGATTACTAAATCTACGGCCGCCCACCAAGAGCAACTGCGATCACAGCTTGCTGGGGCTGGAACGCAAACAGCACCCCAGAATAATCCTTCTCAAAATCAGCCGGCGGACTATTGGTTTATGCATCAAAACGACCCGGGTAGTACCCCGGCAGGCATGGCCACAGGTCAGGGAAGCGTTGTTGCGCCGCATTCCGATAGCCCGGCACCCACCTCGCAACCAACGCAACCTGCGATATCAAAAGAGGATGAAGCGGCACTATTAGATAAAATAAAAAGTTCGCAGGCGCGTAGGCCGTACCGCAACACTCACCAAAAAAATATTACGCCAATTTCTGAGCAAAAAAAGCAAAATAAGATTAATGAAATCAGCGAAAGTAAGCCAAGCCAAGCGGAGCCAGAAGTTAAACAGCCAAACTTGCCGTCTCATGACCCAGCTATTTTGGGACTATCCCAAAACGATGATTTGAACATAGAAACAATTGCGCGGCAAGCAAACAAACCAAAAGAACAGCCACCAGACGAAGTGGTAATTAATCTACATTAACTATATTCAGGCTCTAGTGTCTAGTTTTTAGCTGATAGTTTTTTCAGTATCGCGCTTAGCATTTTCTGTACCTCGTTAGTTAGCAAGATTTCTTAACTAACTCAAACGATTTTTGCCAGACAATGAGATCCTTATAAGAACTTACCATTCTGACACTATAGCCTAAAACCTAGAA
Organism: Saccharimonadales bacterium (SeqCode); assembly: GCA_038316995.1. Classification (GTDB taxonomy): domain Bacteria; phylum Patescibacteriota; class Saccharimonadia; order Saccharimonadales; family JAXHNE01; genus JAXHNE01. Next base: position 9,305 of record JBBQAZ010000024.1, read on the forward strand.
ACTATAACCTAGTAATGGTTTTGAGCTTAGCTTGTTTTACTCTATAATTGTGCTTATAAAAGAATAACCTTTTTAAAGGTGGGAATGATGCAAACTACACGAAGTAAAATTGATAAGGAAAACTCTAGTGGTTAGTTTTATGACTGAAGATTGGAATTTGAAAATTGAGGTTTAATTTATAATGGATCCAAATGGTGTAAGCCAACAACCAAATTTGCAGCAGGCCGGTCAACAGCCTCTACAAGGCTACCCACAGGGAATTCCCGGACAACCTCAGCAATCCATGAACCAAGGCTACGGCCCTCAAGCAAACATTGGCGGGACAGGTCAGCCAGCACCACCAGAAAAGTCTGCTTCTATTCCATCTAACCCAAACAGCACTCAAAATTCTCTGCAAATAGCCGAAGTTCGCGATGGAATAGTAATCATGAGCGACGGTTCTTTCCGTTCCGTAGTAGCCGTTAAATCAATCAACTTTGATCTTATGAGCCCAGAAGAACGCGAAGCGGTTGAGTTTAGCTATCAAGGATTTCTGAATTCACTTTATTTTCCAATTCAAATTTTCTTACGTTCCCGGAAAGTAGACCTTGGCCCGTATATTCAAAAACTTGACAAGATCAGGAGCGAACATGACAACATGCTCTTGGCGCTACTTATGGAGGACTATATTACATACATTGACAACCTGGCGTTTCAGACCAACATTATGGACAAAAGCTTTTATGTTGTAATCCCATACTTCCCAGAAGGTGACATGAAAAAGGTAGTAGATAGTGGTAAGAGTTTCTTTGTGGGGCTTGGAACGATATTTAAGCCTAAAGACGTGCACGTAACAATTAATGAAGCGTCACTAAACAAGGCCAAGGATGAACTTAGAAACAGGGTTCAATCAGTACTGGGCGGCCTGCAACAAAGCGGCATTCAGGGAATTCCACTTGATACCCAAGAATTAATTGAACTTTACTACGACACCTACAATCCAGACACCGCCACGCGGCAACACCTAAAAGACTTTGACAGCATGACAGCCCCGATTATTACAAAAGGCGAAGGCCAAGCCGCCCAACCACAACTAGACAAGGACATCTTTTGATGAGCAAAGAGACGAGAGTAATGAGCAAAGAGGTCACTAAAATTGTTAATTTTAGTGATTTAAACGCATGGAAACAGGCCCATAAACTTTACGTTGAAGTTTATGGTGCTACTAAGAGGTTTCCTAAAGAAGAGGTCTTTGGCATAACAAGCCAAATCAGAAGAGCATCTCTATCAGTTAGTTCAAACATAGCTGAAGGCTTCGGAAGAAGTAGTAATGCAGATAGATTACATTTTTACGTCATGGCCCGAGGCTCTTTGTATGAAGTACAGAACCAACTTATTGCTGCACATGACGTAGAACTTATTCAAAGGACCACATTTGAACAACTTATTGAAACGGCTTACACTGCCCAAAGAATACTAATTGGTCTTATCACCGCAACCAAAAAAAGGACGACCACAGCATGACTCTCTTTGCTCGTTACTCTATTATCGTTTCTCTACATCAGAAGGGATGTATCTGATGGGACTTCTTGGCGGAAACAGCAAACAACCAATCGATCCGGTACTGCTTGCACAACAGCAAAGATCACGTGAAGAGATAGAGGTTCAGGCTGCTTTTCAAAAAGGCGTCACGGCACTTCGTGACTTTATTGCGCCTAGTTCTATCGTGTTTGCAAACGGTGATTTCCAGCTTGGAACCCGCCATGCACGAACCTACTATGTCTATGGCTATCCGCGCCAGATTTACACTGGCTGGTTAAGTGGAATGGTAAATCTGGACGAGGTGCTTGATATGTCAATTTATATCTATCCAGTAGAAAGCCAAGTAGTATTAGAAAACCTCCGCAAGAAAGTATCTCGTCTAGAGGCGGATATTCAGATAAATGCAGAAAAGGGCAAGGTTCGTGATCCTGGTTCACAAGCTGCCGTGCAAGATGCAGAAGAAATGCGCGACAAGCTACAAGTGGGCGAGGAACGGTTCTTCCGATTTGGCCTCTACTTTACTATTTATGGTGAATCTACAGATGAGCTAGAGTTTGTTTCTCATAAAGTTGAGTCAATGCTTGGGCAACAATTAATTTATTCAAAGCCAGCCACATCGCAACAAGAACAAGGACTAAATAGTACGATTCCGCAGTTTACAGACCAACTACAAATTCGACGTAACTTTAGCACTGGTGCACTTAGCACTAGCTTCCCGTTCACGTCAGCTGATTTAACGCAGGATAGTGGAGTATTGTACGGAATTAACATGCATAATTCTGGGCTGGTTATTTTTGATAGATTTAGTTTAGAAAACGGAAACTCTGTAGTATTTGCTAAATCCGGCGCCGGGAAATCGTTTGCAGTAAAACTTGAGGCGCTTAGAAGTATGATGTTCGGTACAGAGATATTTATTATCGATCCAGAAAACGAATATCAAAGAATGGCAGAAGCTGTTGGCGGTGCATATATTCGCCTAAGTCTTAGTTCGCCAACGCGTATAAATCCGTTTGATATTCCGCAGGTTGTAGATGCCGAAGATGCAGATAACGCGCTCCGTGGTAACCTCATAACACTTCATGGTTTGTTGCGGTTGATGATGGGCGGCGCCCAGGCACAAATGGCCTCACAAGAAGGCGGAGGAGGTACAGTTGCTCCCGCCTTGTCACCGGCAGAAGAAGCTGACCTAGACGCCTCATTAATTGAAACATACGCAAAGGCTGGCATTACCAACGATCCTCTGACACACAGTTCGCCGCCGCCAACAATTAATGACCTGTATGACACTTTGCTCCATATGGGTGGAAACGGCCCACAGTTGGCTCAACGCCTACGTAAATACACTACCGGGACATTTGCAGGAATATTCTCGCAACCGTCAAACGTCGACATCAATAACGCTCTAGTTGTTTTTAACATCCGGGATTTAGAGGACGAGCTCCGACCAGTTGCCATGTATATTGTCCTGAACTTTATCTGGAATAAAACAAAAGCCGAAAAGAAACGCAGAATGTTAATTGTTGACGAGGCCTGGCAACTCATGAAGTATGAAGACTCCGCAAACTTCTTGTTTAGTCTTGCAAAGCGCGCCCGTAAATATAACCTTGGAATCACGACCATCACGCAGGACGTAGAAGACTTTATGGGCTCACGAATGGGTCGGGCAATAGTTTCTAATGCATCTATGCAGCTTTTACTTAAGCAATCTACCTCTGCGGTTGATGTACTAGCTAATACATTCAAGCTAACCAGTGAAGAAAAGAAACGACTTAGCCAGTTCCCAGTTGGGCAAGGATTATTCTTTGCTGGGCAAAACCATGTACACATCCAAATTGCTGCCAGCCCTACAGAAACTCAACTAATCACTACAAATCCAGAACAAGTGAACAAAATTGAACAACAGGGTGATATTAGTGGCGGGCAGGGTACAATAGACCTAAATAACCGACTTCACCCCGGTTTGTAAAAACGGAGATTAAACTAATTGAGCGGACTTGATCTAGAGGAAAGAGAACAGACGGCCGGATCACATGATGATTTAGGCATGAGTGACGCTGCTAGAACAGCGGAAACCGATCAACTCAACCAAAAATATAACGATTCGCCAGACGATCAGGTTGGCGAAGGAGCCAAAGATTTCGGTAACTCACCGCAAAAACAAAGTCGTTTTAGAATGACCAGGAAAAAACAAGCAGCCGGCGGAATTCTTGGTCTGGGGCTTGGCGGTGTTTTTGCCGTACTTTCAATTCTCCAAGGCCCAGCAGCGGTGGTGCACGCTGGAAAAATACTTTCTGGCATACCGTTCGCCCCAAATATAGAAGCGTCAGAAAGCAGAATGGGGCGATTGTTTGAATATTACCGGGCGAATAGAGCGGGCGATCAATCAATTCGCAATATTGGATACTTTGGAGAAAAGCTAACAACAAAGTTTATAAATGACCTATCTACTGAAGGCATAGAAATGGATTTTGGACGAGAATCATCGGGAGGAGACAGGACAAGTAGGCGCTTGCAAAACCTCAAGGTCACAACGCCAGAAGCAGCCGATACTATGCGAAAAGCCGGCTACAACGTGGATGCAGACGGCATTGTTCGAAACGCGAACGGCAGCCCTATTGATGGCGCAAGAAACAGAAGAAAAGCGCTTTACACGGCTCTGGATAGTTTAGACAGAAAAGGGGGCTTGGTCTCCAGTGTCACAAAAAGATTACTTGCAACTAGAGCGGGTGTCGACTTTCATCCATTACGCAATGCTGCCAGGGACAAGCGGGAAAGTTTAGCTGACTTCTACAACAAAAGAAGAGGCGAGCGATCAGAAAGAATAAAAAATGGTGCTGATAGTAGGGCGGGAACAAAAGTCCAGCCAGGTGAAGAACCAGACCCTGATGCTAATGACGCCGATGCTACAAAACCAGTCGGTCAAGAAGCCGCGGATGCAGCTCAAGATGCGGCCGATCAAGCAACTGATATAGACAGTTTAGATAATCGAAAACTTCTTTCAAGCAAATTAGTTCGAGGTGCGGGCGGAGCAGCAGCGGTAGTTGGGGCTGCTTGTGCTGCAAAAGCAATCGGTAGTGCAATCCCGGCATACCAGCACGCTAATATTGTCTTGCCAATGCTCAGGATGTCAATGGAAATCGTAACTATCGGCAGTCAGGTTCAGACTGGGCAGGGTCTAAATATTGAAGAGGTTGGTGAAGTCTATGATACATTTTACAGTGACGAAGAAGGGTCATTATTTGCTGCGCGTGGGTTTCAGGCAATTACACCGGGTACCGCTGAACTCACTGGCCCAGATACTGACGTAAAGCCATCGGCGATTGGCGAGAAACCTGCTTTCTTTAATTTTCTTGATGGAATACCACTGCTCAGCACAGCTTGTAAAGTAAATGATGGAATAGGCTCTTTTGTCAATACGATTACTTTTGGTGCAGTGGATGCGATAAGCTCAACAGCCATAGATACTGCACTGGGTGGTTTTGGAACGTCACAAGAAGCGTTGATGAACCAACTATTGTCAGTTTTAGCTGGCGATTTAGTAGACACCTTTGCTGAGGGTAGCGAACTTGGAAATATTGCAGCGATTGGAAGTAGGCTTTCAGCTAATCAAACAGCGCTTAATACTGGAGGTACGATAATTTCTCCTGCTGAACTTCAAGTTCTACAAAATGACTACCTTGAAACAGAACAGAAACGTTTTGCGGCACTTCCACTTAGCACAAGACTTTTTGACGCAAAGCATGAAAACTCGTTCGCAACACTTGCATTAGTTCGATTGCCAAATCTTGGAAATGTTGCAAGTGTTGCAAACTCTATAAAAAACTTGCCGATGGCATTTGGATCTTCATTTGATTCACTCATTGGTGCTGTTTCACCGCCTGCAAGTGCTGCGTCTTCCACTTCTTATGATTTTGGTGTTCCTGCATACGGACATCCCAAAAATCAGCTAGAGGACGAAAACTTAGAAGACTTTTATGCGGTTGCCGAACGTATAGAGGTTGTAGACCCTGTCACAGGGGAGAGAGAAATTTTAAAGGCTCTAAATGATAAGTACGGAAAATGCTTTGGCACGACCATTAATCCAAGCGACAGCCTTATGATAGAGGAAAAAACTACTCCGACTTACAGTCAGTTAAACAACCCCAAAGACCCGGAATATAACGATTATGCGGCATGTAGAAGCAACTCGTCTGAACAACAACAATTCAGCACCTACATTCTAGATCATTGGACCCTAAAATCTGCAGCCTGCTACGAAGGAATCGAAGGTAGCGAAGCAGCCTGCGAAGAGGTAGGCTTCGGCAATGCATCCACGCCTACGTCAAGTGCCCCAACTTCAAAT
>JBBQAZ010000025.1:0-11553 GCA_038316995.1 Saccharimonadales bacterium (SeqCode)
ATCAGTCTCATTGCGGCCGGTGAAACCTCAGGAACTCTGGACGATTCGCTAGAACGGCTTTCAATTCAGCAGGAAAAAGATGCAGAGATTGTTAGTAAAGTGCGCGGGGCTATGGTGTATCCGATAATCGTTCTGGTTGTAATGGGCGCTGTAGTTAGCTTTATGCTTATTAAGGTACTACCTCAAGTAGAGGTGTTATATGATGGGCTTCCAAATGCAAAGCTTCCATTTATAACTGTTGCTCTACTGGCAATTTCTAATTTTTTAACAAACTTTTGGTGGGTGTTCTTGATTTTAATGGTGTTATTTGGATTCTTTGGCTTCAAATGGCTAAGAACTATTGGTGGACGCCGTCTTGCAGACAAAGCAAAGATGACCATGTGGCCAGTCGGACCTCTGTTTATGAAGCTTTACATGGCGCGCTTTGCGCGCACGGCAACTACATTGGTTGCTAGCGGTGTGCCGCTTATACAAGTGCTAGAAATTACAGCAAATGCCATAAACAATATTCATTTAGAAGATTCAATACATCGGGCTATAAACCAAGTAAAAGGTGGAAAATCACTGGCAGATTCAATCCAAAATGATAAGAATTTTCTAGATTTAGTTCCAAATATGCTAAGGATAGGGGAACAATCTGGTTCGGTTGAACAAATGCTAGAAAAAACCGCAGATTACTTTGAAAAAGAAGTTGATCAACAGATAAAGACGATATCTACAATCATTGAACCAGTACTTATGGTGGTGCTTGGTGTTTTTGCATTTATAATTGTGGCTGCTATTTTGCTACCAGTGTATGGTTTAGCGGGTCAAAGTTTTGTTTAATCGAGTAAAAATACTTGCATTTATGCGCCGTAGTACTTAATATACATAACATAAGCATTAAATTTTTAAAGGGGCACCATAAAATGTTAAAAGATCTAAAAAAGAAAACGGATGGCTTTACAATTATTGAAGTTTTGATAGTCTTAGCAATCGCCGGACTTATTCTTCTTGTTGTTTTCTTAGCAGTACCGTCACTACAAAGAAACTCACGAAACTCACAGTATCGTGGTGAAGCATCAAAATTACTTGGCGCATACCAAGAAGTTCAAAATAATAAAGGTGGCGCAGTATTGGCTGCAAGTCTTTCAACTACCGGTGGTTCAGATGCACAAAAAGTATACCAAGCATCAAATTCTAAGAATATAACAACACTCTTTATCCAGGCACACACAACAGGTGCTAATATTTCGGCTATAGCCGCAACGGGGACGCCAACAGTAAACGAAGTTAATGTTAGTAAAGCAATAATACGTACAGGAGCAAAATGTGCTGGGCCAACAGACGGTAATGCAACAGCAGGATCAACCCGACAGATTGCAATGTACTACGTTGTTGAAACAGCTAATGGTCAAGAACTTCAATGTCAGGAAAGTTAATAGCTAATAGTTAATAGAATCAATCTTTAACTTTAAAAAGCGTCCCGTATATGGGACGCTTTTCTGTTATGCTTAAATATATATGATAACTGTATTTTTATTTGTTATTGGTTTGGCCTTTGGTAGTTTTGTAAACGCGTTGGTTTGGCGTATTCATGAATTAGAGACTACTAAGTCTAAAAAGAAGCGCAGGGCATTGTCTCCGGTATCTGGAAGATCCATGTGTCCTGAGTGTAAACATGAGTTATCTGCAAAAGATCTGATTCCTGTTTTTAGCTGGGTGTATTTAAAAGCTAGATGTCGGTATTGTCATAAGAGCATTAGCTGGCAGTATCCATTAGTTGAATTATTGGGGGGTGCATTATTTGCTCTGTCATATGTGTTCTGGCCATATATGCTTGCCGGTAATCTACAATGGCTTAGTTTTATAGTTTGGCTTAGTGTAATCACAGTCCTATTAGCACTTTTTGTATATGACCTTAAGTGGATGGAGCTACCAGATAGTCTTGTTGCTTGGCTCACAGGTCTTGCAGTTAGTTTTGTTTTAATTGAGCGGTTAGCACTTGTCACCACGAACTCTGAAGTAGTTAGTGCGGGCCTTGGTGGCTTATTATTATTCGGGCTATTTTATGGACTTTTCCAAATATCTGGAGGTAAGTGGATAGGCGGGGGAGACGTAAAGATCGCCGTTGCCCTTGGCCTACTAGCTGGTTCACCACTAAAAACTCTACTATTACTATTCATAGCATCACTTGCAGGATCATTAATTGGCATACCACTGCTTTTAAAAAGCCATGACAGGAAACTAATTAAGCTTCCATTTGGCCCATTACTATTCCTTGGACTCATTATTGTCTTTTTCTTTGGGACCGGAATTATACAGTGGTATGAGACAAATTTACTTTATCTGTAAAATTACTTCCCATCAGTAGTGCTTATGCTATACTTTTAAGTATGAAGAGGTTGCCCAGCCTAAGAGGTGGCTATACTATTGTTGAAACGCTTATTTATCTCGCTGTAACAGGGTCTCTATTTGTAAGCGCAGCCGTCTTAATTTCTGGTCAACAGAATAAAACCGAATTTAGCCAAGCAGTCCGTGAAGTCGAGTCTTACATCATTGATATAAGTAACGATATAAGCACTGGCTACTACCCATCGACAAATGTAGGCTGTACATTTGGTCCTGCTGGTCCTGTTCTAGGTGGTTCAAGAGATCTTGGTACAAACGGGGATTGTCTGTTTTTGGGAAGGTTATTTCATGTAGCTCCTGCTGGAACTAACGGTGAGCAAACTTTGAATGTCTACACCGTTTTTGGCAACCGATTGACAGGACCAGCGCCAAATTCATCAGAATCTAAAACCCTTGCAGAATCAAACGCAACAATACATCAGGATATTCTTGATACTAAGAAGTTTTCAGAAATCTTTTCATTTAAAAAATTAACGTATGGAGGAGCGTTTGTTCAAAGCGGCGCTTTTGGATTTGTTAGTTCGCTTGGTTCATTTACGGCTACAGGTGATTTAAACTCTGGTAGCACAACTGCAAGTACTGTTGTGGTTGGCTCAACTACCACGGGGATGCTAAGCTCTGACATGGAAAATAATTTCACCGCAAATCTTGTTGAAAATCCGGGTAAGATTGAACTTTGCCTGGAGAGTAACGCCACTAACGCACACGCAATCATAACAGTTGGAGCCCAAGACAGTCCAAGCGGAATTAGATCAATAATCAGTACTGGGGATTGCATATGATGGGCTTTAAGGCGCTTAAGCAAAATGGAGACACTATTGTTGAGGTACTGCTGGCTATTGTCGTTGTAAGCGCAACTCTCGGTGCTGCTTTTACTACAATTGATAGAGGTACAGATGGAGCCCGGGCCTCTCAGGAACGAGCCGAAGCTTTAAAATATGTCGAATCCCAAATTGAATTATTTAAAGCAGGTGCAAGTAGCGGCACGGCAGGGTTATTTGGACGCGGGAATGCATTTTGCCTGACATCCAGTGGAGGAGTTTTAGAGGTGAAAGAAGCTTTTACTACACCGGCTACAGTCGAAACATTGGATGGACAGAGTCTTGGAGATTACACAACAGAATGCAAGAATGGAAGCATACCAGATGGCTACAATGTTTCTATAAGTGAAGCTGCAGATCATGTGTTCACGTTCCGGGCTCGATGGGAAAACGTTAGCGGTAATAACCGTGATCAGATAGAAATTAAGTATAAGTTGCAACCATGAGTAAAAGTAAGGGATTTACCATTATTGAACTACTGATTGCTACCACGGTATTTTCTGTAATTTTACTCATAATGACCTCTGGCCTTATTTATATCGGTAAAGTTTACTACCGAACTGTTGCACAAACAAAGACGCAGGAGGCTTCACGTTCTGCAATTGATCAGATATCTCAGGCAATACAGTTTAGCGGAGGAAGTGTTATTGTTGGCGTAGATGCTCTATGCGTTGGAGATACAATGTTTGCTAAATATCCAGATTTGATTGTCGATGGCGGACCAAATAAAGGGCTACTGAGAGGTTCATTTACTGGAGACTGTAACAGAGCCAATTTACAAGCAGGTGCTGTCCAATTAATTCCTTCTGGAATGTTTTTACGACAATTTAATACGGTTTTTGACCCATTACTTCCTGATGTTTATACAATTGGTATTCAGGTTGTTTCAGTTCCGGCCGATGAACCAATTGCAGCCGGCGGTACATCGCCATTATTTGATGGCGTGAACTGCAAGTTAGTTGCCGGTTCAGAATTTTGCGCGACATCAAAACTAGAAACGACAATAAAAAAGCGGTTATAATAGGAGATATCATGAAGAATTTACGCAGCCTTAAAAATGAAAATTCAGGAATGGTTGCTATTATGGTTGCTGTCTTCTTGGTGCTTATCGTGAGTCTTATAGTGGTTAACTATTCGCGTTTGGTGCGCCGCGAACAAAGACAGACCTTGGACAGACAGTTAAATACCCAAGCTTTTTATGTTGCTGAATCTGGCGTAGATAATATCGCTAAATATATAAAAACACATCCAAATTTTTCAAAAACTAGTTGCGATGAAGCCGCAGACGGAGACTTGGCATTTGAAAGCAATTTAATAATAGAAACTGGGGTGCTTGAAGTTACTTGTTCTCTTGTAAATACTGATCTATATCAGCTGCAATACAATGGCGTTAATGATTCATCTGAAGTTGTTCCACTTGATACCGGCGCTACGTCAATGAGAGATATTACTATAACTTGGCGTAATGACGGCGTCTTTAACGTGTCTGGGTGCAGCCCACCTAGTCTTCCTACCACGTTAACTAATTGCTCCCCAGGTGTATTGAAAATTGATATCGTAAATACAACTCCTCCCATAGACTCTACAAATGTACTGGTAAACACTTTTACTGCGTATCTATACCCTGACAACGCAGGTGACAATGCTATACCCTGGGCAGATGCGGCAGGTCCAACAAATCAGGGCCATATAGAGCCGGTGAACTGCAATGTTGGTTTTTGCGAGACGACCATCACTGTTCCTGAATCAACTAAATATCATATGCGAGTACAGTCTCTTTACAACAGCTCGGATGTTCTCATAAAAGTAGATGATTTAGCCGGCGCTGGGGGTAGTGCGCTCTTGCTTTATGGAGCGCAAGCTACGATTGATATTACTGCAAAAGCAAATGACATCATTCGTAGAATTAAAACAACCGTTTCAACAAGCGGCTATGGCAGCAATGATGATTGTAGCGGTGCCCTATGTGTTTCTACCGACATTTGTAAGCGTTATAACGTCATTCCATTCGACATTGCAGGCCCTGCGGGAAATGGTAGCGTTACGGCAGACGGTTCTTGTTTCGTTCCCGCCCCTTAGAGCAAGACTTTACTGAGATTTATGAAACTTTTCGTGGACCTTTTTTAGATGCGGGTCTGTAACGTGTGTATATATCTGGGTAGTTGCAATATTACTGTGCCCAAGCATTTCCTGGACGCTCCTAAGATCTGCACCGTTCATGAGTAAATCGGTAGCAAATGAATGCCGGAGTGTGTGAGGGCTAACATGTTTGACGATGCCAGCCAGTAGGGCGTAGCGTTTGACCATGCGCTGAATACTGCGTGGAGTTAACCTATGATAGTTCCCGCTAGTATCTATGGTCTTTCGTCCGGCGTAGCGAATAAATAATGGGCTGGTGGTGTCTTGTCGTTTTTCTAGATACTTTTCTATCCAGTGTGCAGCAGAGTCGCTGATAAAAATCGGTCGGTCCTTCTGTCCCTTACCACGGACCATGAACTCGCGGCGCTTTAGGTTGATGTGCCCTTTGTCGAGCCCCACTAATTCGGACACACGCATACCAGAGCTGAATAATAATTCCAAAATTGCTCGGTCTCGAATCCCGGCAATTTTGCTTAAATCTGGCTGAGAAAAAAGCTGCTCAACTTCTTCCGGTGTCAAAAATGTCACTTGTTTGCGTTTTGTTCGCGCAAGCTCAATTTTATCCGGCTGCATAACTTCTAGATCTCTTTTGGCGCAGTATTTTAAAAAGCTTCGTAGTGCAATTAGGTGGTAGTTTTGGGTGACTTTGCCTAGTTCATCGCTCGTATTTGTTCCAAGCCGGTTCAGCCAAAGCCGCCATTTTCTGACCAGTTCTTGGTCGATATCCTTAAGTTTAATATCGCCCGCAAAATCAATAAGTCGTGTTAAATAGTGGTCATAATTTTCTATAGTTTTTTGGGAGCGGTTTTGTTCAATCTCCATGTGCTCCAGATAGTCGGTTTTTAGTTTAGAGAAAAGCATACTAATATTGTACGACATTCTAGCAATAAGCACACTACATCTGTTAAAATGAAGTATAAGTAAAAAAGGACGATACATGGAACGAACACTTGTTGTTTTTAAACCAGATGCAATACAGCGCGGAATTGTAGGTGAAGTACTTACGCGATTTGAAAAGGTAGGACTTAAAATTATTGGAATGAAAATGTTAAGCCCAGATGAGTCTCACTATCACCATCATTATGAGACAATTGGAAAAATGATATCGCGCAGGGGAGAAGCTCAATTTAAAGTGCAGTTAGGGGCTATGCAAGAAGGTCCTGTTATTGCAATGGTATTAGAGGGCGTTGAGGCAGTTGAACTTGTTCGGAAAATGGTCGGAGCAACGAATACAAAAGATGCACAACCTGGCAGCATCAGAGGCGATTACGCCCACGCTAGCCTCGATCACGTGAACAAACATAATGTAGCGTTGCCGACGATATTGCATGCATCAGGTGATACAAAAGAAGCCAAGCTAGAAATTAAACACTGGTTTAGCGACGATGAAATGAATGCGGATTACCAGACTGCGCATGAGTATTTCACTCAACCACACCCAGAACGTCAAAAACACAAATAATTATCCAACTCCAATAGAGTGGATTAATATAATCAACTTTGCTAGAGGCCAGGCCTCTAGCACTAATAGAATTGAGTTGTTGCCACTGGTTGATTGACGACTAGATGGCGTTTAGAGTGACAGTAGCTCGATACAGAAAATACAGTAGCACTATTCAATTAGCGAAGAAAAGGCTAAGATTTAATGTATGTGGCTCGGTAGCTCAATGGATAGAGCAGCTCCGTCCTAAGGAGAAGGTTGAAGGTTCGACTCCTTCCCGGGCCACCACAATATTGAGAGGATATTAAATGAGTAGCGCAAAAGAGTTAAACTTACTGTTCGTTGACGACGAGCCCGACACCCACCTAATATACGAGGTGACATTTAAGAAAGTGTTTAAGGGCATTGGAGTCATGGCAACAATTACATGTATTGAATCTGCAGATTTAGCACTAGATATTCTCAATAATAATGATGTATATTCAGGAATTGTTGTAGATGGTTTGTTTGGTGAATGCTGGAAAGTAACGGCCGTAGCCAACGAACGCGATATTCCTATTATTGTATATTCTGGAAGTGGTGAAATAGTAAAATTAGCTGAACAAAAAGGCATAACGACCGCCTTGAAGGGTGAATCTAGCGAAGAATTTAATAATCTCGTACAAGATACTTTCTATCGAAATAGAACATTATATAACTAGACTCTTATCAATAAAACATTTACGCTTAGGATATGGCAAAATCAGACAAGTCAGATGCAACCGTAAAATACTTTGCAGATCAGTTCGATGATGAAGAAGTTCTGTACGTTTTCAAGAAACATCCCGTGGTCATGCGAAAAGGATTGATTATATCCATGCTAGCACTACTTTTAGGAACTATTCCTGGCTACATAACACTAGAATTCAGTTATTTCTATGGAGGACTGGCAGGAGGTGTTCTATTGTCTGCGCTACTTTTTCTGCCATCATGGATAAATTGGAATTTTAGCGTGTTTATAGTTACTGATCAGCGGTTTATTCAAATGACACAAAAAGGTTTGTTTAGTAAGAGTTTTGTCGATATTGGCCTTAGCAAAATACAGAGCGTAAATTATGAAGTAAAAGGACTGCAGGAAACCTTACTTGGATTTGGTACAATACTTATACAGACTTATATGGGTGACCTGGTAATACATGACGTTCACCATCCGTCTAAGATTAATAAAAAACTAAACGAGATACTGCGCAACGAAGTAGTTCGAACAGACGAGCTTTCATAACCATAGTAAAAGGACTACATGAAAAAGAAACTTATTAGACTAAAAGAATCGGTAAAGAAGAAACGCTCCAAACCTGGTGTCGACGATAAAGTACCCCGAATCACCAATAAGACAGTTGCCGAACACCGAGAAGAGGTGATTGGAGGCGCAAGAAAGTACATATTACCCTTGCAGCAGTCAAAGCATAAAATTGTGTTGTTTTCTATTGGTCTGTTTATTGCCGCTGTACTTGGATTTTTTACGTACTGCACACTAGCTTTATATCGATTCCAAGATAGCGGAAGTTTCTTGTACCGCGTCTCACAAGTTATTCCATTCCCAATTGCTCGTTCAGGTAGCCAATTTATCGCGTACGAAAATTATTTGTTCGAACTCCGCCACTACAAACATTTTTACGAAAACCAACAAGAGCTAGACTTTGATTCTTCTGCTGGTCAACGGCAGTTATCAGAATTCAAAAGGCGTGCACTTGACCAGGTAATAAACAACGCATACATCAAGCAACTTGCAGCAGAAAATAACATAAGCGTTAGTGATAAAGAGGTGGACGACGAAATAACAATTGTGCGTGGTCAAAATCGGCTTGGTAACAGCGAAGAAGTTCTAGAGGAGACTCTCAAGAAATTTTGGGGTTGGACAATAGATGATTTCAAGCGTAGTTTGAGGCAGCAACTGTTGGCCCAAAAAGTTGTTCAAACCCTAGATATCGACACTAAAAGCCGCGCAGAATCTGCAGTCACAGAACTTAAAAACGGTACAGATTTTGCTGAAGTAGCAAAAAAGTATTCGGACGATGCCGCAACAAAAGAGAGCGGTGGGGCATTTGGCGCATTTGTTTCTCGCAGCACTCGCGATCTTGACCCGCTCATTACGAGTCGGTTGTTTGACCTAGAAGAAGGACAATATTCGGAACTGTTTGCTACGAGTTACGGATACGAAATCGTAAAAGTTATCGAAAAGAAGGATGAAACAGTAAAAGGTGCCCACATTTTGTTCAACTTTAAAGACGTAGAGAGTTTTGTAAATGACGTAAAAGCCAGCCAACCTGCACGAATCTACATTTCATTGCCAGAGCTTGCCGCTATTGAGCAAGCAGAAGTAACTCAAGAAGAAATTCAGTAAAACCAACAATTAAAAACCATCACATTGGATGGTTTTTAATTTGGCGGGCCGTGGCGGAGAAGGTGTGGAACTATTTTACGCCAGTAACTTTACAATCTTCAGTGGTCTGGTAAAGGCCTTTGGACAGGTCTATAAGAATTAGCTCGTTACCAAACGGGTCATCGACTACCATTACTTTACCAACATCAACCTCAATTGGGCCGTTCTTAATTTTTCCACCATTGGCCGCAATCTGCTTGGCAGCTTCAACGACATCTTCTACCAGTAGATCTGTTTGCGAGTTGAGTGTCGTGCTCAAAACTAACTCGGTTAAGTCCCCCATCGCAACAGCGGCTGAAGTTTGAGTCTTCCAACGTAGTGAATGACCGAGCTTATTTTGGTAAAAGTCCAGAGCCGCTTCAAGGTCAGGTACGTTCACCAGGACGCAGTCAACTTTTTTAAAAAGTGGTTTCATAGATTTATGATAACAAAAAACACCTCTTTACGAAGTGCTTATGCTTGGCGGGCCCGCCCGGATTGGTAATTGTAGCAAATTCTTTACGAGCTAAGAGGTAGCTCGACAGAATTTCTACAATTAACCCGGCGCCTGCAAGCAGGTTGATGTCGGTCCAAATGCAGACAAGTCTGCTAAAACTAAAAAAACCACCATTGAAAGGTGATTTTCTTAGTTTGGCGGGCCCGACCGGATTTGAACCGGCGATCTCCTCCGTGACAGGGAGGCGTGTTAGGCCAGCTACACCACGAGCCCTCATTTATGCCATGCACCTTGTTAGTCTGCTCCGGCAGGTGCCGGACCCACTAACACTTTTGGCGCAACACCGCTTTTTTGTCTGCGATGCTCGCTGCAACGTACTTTTTGTACGTTTTGCTGCGCTTCTCATCAAGAAAAACGCTGCTGCATCCAAATGCATTAGCCTAAATGCAAGTGATTGATGACAAGAAAGAGCATAGCACTAACAGAGGTTAGATGCAACTATTTATGTGATACGCGAACAAAAAGTGTACAAAAAAATGAGTTCTGTCACTGGTTATATATGCCACCAAAGTTTTTATGCTAAAATTCTAAGTAATGAATAAAAGAAACTCAGTGCAGTTGGTCTTGGCTTTAGTATTATTGGTTTCTCTTGGTAGTGGGGTATTTGTAGAGGCGCAAGTTGCATCCCCTCCGGCCGGGAGTACTTTTGAACAGCGTTTGGCTCAGAGAAAGTCAGAGCAAAAAATCAGCCTAGAAGAAAAGGACGCTACTCGGCTTTCAAAGCGTTGTTCGAATGCAAAAACAACAATTAATGGATTACAACAAAAATTGAGCGAAACAGTCAGTAACAGAAGAAAAACTTATGAAACAATTGACGCAAAGTTGTGGGTTGGAATTGGGCAACACAAGTTGGCCGGTCAAGACACCTTTGCACTCGAAAAACAACAAGCTATTTATAGGCAGCAAATAGATAAATTCAATGTGTTATCTGCAGAATATCTGCAAACAATAGACGATATTGTGGTACTAAACTGCCAGACGGATGTTATCGGTTTTAAGGCCTTGCTTGAAACATCTCGCTCATATCTGACGCAGATTCGGGCCCACAATGAGGTTATGCGCGTCCACGTCGTAAATAACATTAAACCCGAGCTCAGTAATTTAGGGCAGAAGTTATAGGTATGCATTCATGAATCCAGAGCAACAAAATCAGCAAAATCCTCAAAACCAACCCCAGGTATTTCAGCAGGGCGGAGCACCGACGCAACCTCAAACAATGCCAGCCGTGCCACCGGCTTTAAGTCAGAACAGCCAGCAAAAGAGCAAAAAGAAGCTTTTCATTGTAATTGGTGCTGCGGTTTCAGTGTTAGTGCTTTTACTAATAGTTGTGCTAGTTTTTTCGTCTAGCAATCCAGAAAAAGGAGTGAAAGAAGTCGAACAAACGCCAACCTCTAACGGACCAGTTCCGGCTACGGCCATCAGCACAGAGCAACTAAATAACTCTATTAGCCAAGATCTAAGTGGCGTAGACGACGAAACAACTTTTCCGGTAGATCAGCTCTCAGACGACGCACTCGGGCTATAGCTCTAACAGTTTAAATAAGCTAAAATACTGTAATAGTTACGAGTGAATTGCAGTATGATATGCCTCCTTAGCTCAGCTGGCTAGAGCGCGGCTTTCGTAAAGCCGAGGTCCGGAGTTCGAATCTCCGAGGTGGCTCCAATTTTGCAGATAAGCCCCAACGATTTACACTAGGTAGCGATGGCAACACCAAAGAAGTTTTTTCACGATAGAATTGTACTGCTCTTATTGAGCATTAACGCCTTTCTGGCACTGGCCGGAAGCATTATTATTTTACTTAGAATTAATCCCGATCCTGGTGCAACATATGCAGTTCAATAT
>JBBQAZ010000026.1:0-10748 GCA_038316995.1 Saccharimonadales bacterium (SeqCode)
GGCAATCTGCAAGAAAATCTTCACTTGCAAACTTGTTTGCAAAGCAGAAGTTTTGGGGTCGCAGAATGTGACCGCGGTTTGGGAAACCAAGCACACTACTAGATCTAACTGTTGCGTACACTATATAATGATTAAACACCTATCGGGGTGTGGCGCAGTTGGCTAGCGCGCGCGGTTTGGGACCGTGAGGTCGGAGGTTCGAGTCCTCTCACCCCGACCAAACAAAAAGCCCATCGAAAGATGGGCTTTTTGTTTCACTGAATGTCGATTGTGTGATGTACGCGGGATAGTTATCATTAGCTTAACCCTACGAGTATAATGAGGTTATGGATAGGCAAACCGTTACTTTAATAGGATCATTTAGAAAAGACCGAAGCAAATTAGAAGCTACGTTCAGTGATTTAATAAAGCACTTCGAGCTACTCTGCCCTGAGAGCATTGACTTTATCGACCATAAAGCACAGTTTGTTAAATCAGTTCATGAGATGGACGACAGTGTTAATGTTATCGAGGAACGAGTGCTAGAATCCATTCGAAAATCTGACTTCGTATGGCTTTTTGCACCTGAAGGATATGTTGGCGTTAGTGCTTCATTCGAGATGGGGCTTGCGTACTCACTTGGAGTGCCAATCTTTACTGACTCTGATTTACGAGACGAAATGCTACAAACAATGATTACAGAAGTTGTTAAAAGTTCTAGTGATGTGCAAACCCAAGTTCATAAGCCAGGCAAAGGCATATCGGGGCTACAGAGGTATTACCATAGAGTATCGAATAGGAGGGGTTGGGATAGCGAATCACCGAAAGACACGATGTTATTACTCACAGAAGAATTTGGAGAACTGGCTAGAGCAATAAGGAAATCAGAAGGACTAAAACGAGATGCTGGATATGATAATGTTGGTTTAGAAGACGAACTTGCTGATGTGCAGTTGTACCTAGTGCATTTAGCAAATGGTCTAAACATTGACTTAGATGAAGCGGTAACACAAAAAGAGCGTAAGAATCACGACCGTCATCAGAAAAATAAGTAGTACTCTAGTACGTCAGATGTTCTATTTGAACCACTTAGTTTTTGGATTACAAGCATTTCTAAGGTCGTCTAATATACTTTTAGCTTCGTCAGAGTATTCCAACAGATGATTTAGCAGTTCGCGTAGAGTATGTTCGACCCGACTTGACCAATAAAAAACAACTATATTAATAGCGGTCGTTTTTTAATTCAAGCGTATAATCAATTTCATGGATAAAAATTCACCATGTATTGTTAATCTACAATCAGGTTCAGCGGAAAAGAAATACGAGATAATTAAAGAGAGTTTAGACACAAAGTACACTTTTGAAGTTAGAAGCGCAACAAAGTTCGCGTCAGTATACAAGAAGGTATTAAAACTCAACCCATCAACCATTATCTTAGCTGGTGGAGACGGTACGATTATTAAGGGCATTCAATCTTTGTTGGAATTAGGCTATAAAGGAGCTTTTGCGATTTTACCTTTTGGAACTTCTAACTATTTGGCAAGAGATCTTTCTATTCCCTTGACTCCAAAAGAGGCGCTGGATACTATCAAACGAGCCAAAACAAAGAAAATCCCACTCGGTGCCGTTAATGACGAGTATTTTGCGCTCATGATGACAATTGGACTGAGTCGATTGGTTTCAGCAAATGTTTCGGATAAGCTGAAGCAACGAATTGGCCAGGCCGCTTACATTGTAGAACTAGTAAAAAGAAGCAGGTACCACCAGCCTTTTACATACGAAATAACAATTGATGACGATAAGACGATTAAAGGGAAAAGCCACCAACTAACTGTTTATAATGCCGATTTAAATCAGCAAATGATGATACTCCCTAAACAAGACATAGCTGCCGAGCATTTAATGCTTGTTGTGCCGCGTAACGGGAGGAGTATTTTAGGTATGTACGCTGCATTTCTGGTACATGCAATTAGTTTTGGAAAGTTTAAAAAACGTCTAAAAGTTTACAAAGCCAAAAAACTTGTGATTAAAACTGAACCTCTGCAAGATGCCGGAGTAGATGGCGAAGTTTTTTCTGACTCAACTTACGAAATAACTGCTGCAAAAGTTTTCGTGGATATCGTCTGCTAGGCTAACCTTCTATAAAAATACATTCACCTGGACATTCTTCGGGTTTGCGTATTCTGTTGGACACAGAATTAAACCAATGATTATTAGTTATGGCCTTTAGTGATTAGTTGATCTTTCGATAGTTATTAAAATAATAGTTAAGAGTTAACTATTTATGATTGCAAAGCAAAAGCAATAACTTGCATTGATTGTTATACTGTAAATATGATCATTGTACTCAGCACGCTCGCATTTGTATTTGCGACGCTCTTATTAAACGAATACCTCTGGAAAAAGAAAATTCTAAAGGGAGAAGGCTCACGGAAATTCATACATATACTTATCGGCAGTTATGGTGCTTTTTGGCCATTCTTTATGACATGGAACCAAATAAGGTTCATTGCTTTTTCTGCAGTTTGCTTTTTTTTATTCATGAGAGCGTCTGGTATTTTTCATAGCGTTTATTCTGTAAGGCGAAAAAGCTGGGGTGATTTAATTGGGCCAGGGGCCATTGGTGTTCTTGCATTATTTGAGCCAACCAAGCTTGTATTTGCCGCGGCGGTACTACATATTGCTCTCGCAGACGGGCTTGCGGCGGTAATAGGTACTCGCTATGGAAAAGGGAATACATACAAGGTTTTATGGAATAAGAAATCGGTTGTAGGTACAACGACTTTCATTATTATTTCTTTCAATATTTTGGTATGGCTATTTGTGCGTGGAGAAATTGGATTTACCCCGATTACCCTACCAGCGCTATTCATAATTCCTTTTTCAGCCGCTTATATTGAAAATATAGCTCCTTGGGGCTCAGATAATTTGTTCGTTCCGCTTACTGTGATTGCGCTTCTTGGTACGCTTCAAATTGTTATCTGATGTTATACTAATGAAATGAGTAAAAAAACTGGAATTTCTGCTGGAATAAAACAGCATTTTAACGATTATGTAAGTGAGTTTGTCTACGGTGGTATTGACGGCGCAGTCACCACCTTTGCTGTGGTTGCCGGAGCAACTGGAGCAGGTTACGATATTCGAATTATTTTAGTACTTGGTTTCGCTAACCTAATTGCCGATGGCTTCTCTATGGGAGTAGGCTCATATTTATCAACCAAATCCGAACAAGAAGTTATGGTGCGTGACGGCGAAAGTATTAAGAACGAGCCGTCGCCAATCATTAACGGCGCAAGTACTTACGCCGCATTTATTGCAATCGGGCTTATCCCATTGCTCGCGTATGTATACGGCTACATTGCCGATTATTCAAATCAAGACAATATATTCCTTGCTGCGTGTACACTTACAGCACTAGGATTTATAGGAATTGGATTCTTGAAAAACAAAGTTACAAAGTCTGGCGCTGTTAAGAGTATTGCAGAAACCTTAGTTCTTGGTGTGATCGCGGCAGTGCTTGCCTACGCACTCGGCGACCTTCTTGAACAAATAATTACCTAAATTAAATACGTAAAGTTTGAATTAACTGGTGCGGGTGGCGAGAATCGAACTCGCGTCCTTTGCTTGGAAGGCAAATATATTAGCCACTATACGACACCCGCAAAGCATCAATCTACAGCATTATATACTGCACTCATCAATCCATCAATCTTACGGAACAAATGTACTCCTTTGTTCTTGTCTCCTCTTGCCACCACTCGTATATGAGCAGTGCCGTGAGGGAGTGAGTTGCGTTTGCGATCGGATTTGTCTATCCTTCTGTCAATCTGAGGTGTCATGAGATTATTTTTGGGTATTTTTGTAAGTTCTAGCCAAAACTTGCTGACTTCTTCAATTTGAGAATCGGAATACAAATGTAGGGCAATAACGAGGTTTTTAGGTTTTACGCCAAAACAAACAGCAAGCCAATGCAAACCGAGTTTTATTACTCGTGGATCAGAGTTTATTATTCGCACACTTTCTATTGTTTTCGATCCCTCACCGATATATAAGCCAATTCCTAGCATTTGTAAATCTCGTTTTGATAATTTATTTATGTACTGCTTTGCCCATGTGTTTATAGATGCTATTTCGGCAACACGTTTATTGTGCCTAGCCGCACCTGCTTTAATTGGGCCGTGTTGAATTCTTGAGATTACGTCATTATTTGGCGTGAAGGATCGATCACGAAACCAATTACTTAGTGTGCTTTTTGGGATACTGAGTTTGTCCGTGATCATCCCGTAGGAGTAGCCATGGTCTCGCAGTTTAGTTGCTTCGATTCTTAATTCATTCATTATACTATTGTATCATATATAAAACGTTTGTTCGGAAGCGTCGATATGCTATACTTTTTCCTGTTATGCCCCGATAGCTCAGCTGGATAGAGCAGAAGACTTCTAAGCTTAAGGCCGTAGGTTCGAATCCTACTCGGGGCACCAAATTCACATAAACTAGAAACGTTCGATCCTTTATTCTTGTATACTGAGCTTATGAAATTTTTAAAAGCTCACCCGTTTTTTTTCGTTATTTCACTATTCATAATTATTTTTATTACTTATAACTTAATAAAAGAGAGTAGAGTGGAGCGAATCGAACAAAGTAACACACCTAGCGTTGCGGTGGTCGAAGAATTTATCGAAGGTAATAACGACCAACAAAGAAGCGAAGTTGTTATTGGTGAAGCAATGTTTAGTGATGGCAAATCACCTTATAATGGTTCTGGCTCTGCAAAAATTATTGAAATCGATGGAACTCTTGTGCTTACATTTGATGAAACTTTTTCTACCACTAATGGTCCCGACCTACAGGTATACTTATCTCCAAACGAAGACGCTAAAAATCAAGGACTTGGAGAATTTGTCACTTTGGGTGAGCTAAAGAAGCAAAACGGCTCACAAGTGTATTCATTGCCTGATAATTTTAAGACCTATTCATCCGTAGTTGTTTGGTGTCGTGCTTTTCAGGGTGTTTTTACACAGGCCAAGATAAATTACTCTGAATAATAGTACATTGATGAAAATAACTCAGTGATGTATAATCACCCCTGTTCTGTTAGTATTTTTGGCGGATGTAGCTTAGTTGGCGCAGTAAACCTGCAGAAATAAGTAGTCGCGTTATGCGTTCTAGTCAACAGGAGTGATACTGTAAGACCAGTTTTAAGTTAGCGTGGCGGATGTAGCTCAGTTGGTTAGAGCGCCTGGTTGTGGTTCAGGAGGTCGGGGGTTCAATTCCCCTCATTCGCCCCAAGTAAAAAACCTGACTTTCACGTCAGGTTTTTTACTTGGGCATGATTGAATTTTGAACCCACGCCTAAGGTCGGGGGTGAGAATTGCCTGTGGCAATTTGCAAGGACACTTACTGATGCGAACATGTTCGCAGTCATGTAATGTCGGGGTCGCTGAAAGTGACCAATTCCCCTCATTCGCCCCAAATAAAAAAACTGACTGAAAAGTGGTTTTTATTATTTTGCAAGAATATTCATTATTCCGATAATAATAAGGTTTACTCCATAAGCTCCAACAATAAACCCATTTATGCGGAGTACTATCTCTGCATTTTTATCTAGAACAGTTCTATAATCTGCTTTAAGTAAGTGTCGAACGTACGCAAGCCCAGTTACGATAATAAAGTTAACTATCATGACTGCGGTGATCACAAGCAAGGATTGAAAGCTTGTAAGTACTTCACCCAACAAGATACTTTGCGTTATAGTTCCAACTCCGACGATAAAAGGTAGTGCTATTTCAGCTGCTATTTGACTAAGTTCGCCGCGAGTGGCAATCATAGATTTTTTACCTTGTAAAATAAAACTTAGAGCCAAGCTAGTCAATACAATCCCACCAAATATACGGAATGCTTCAAAGTCAATTCCTAGTACGTTGAAGATATTTTGTCCAAAAAATGCGAATAGCGCATATATTACGTAAGAAATAATACTTGCACGAAGCAAGATACCGCTAAACTCCTTTATGCCCCTTTCTTTTTTTAGGGGAATTAAGTAAACAAATAGTGCGAATGGGTTAAGTAGAACTAAAAATGATATGAAAAATGCAAGCATAAGATGGTGAGTATAAAGATAAGACGATTAATTGTCTATAGTTTACAGCTCGCTTAAAACCTCTACTTTTGCGCCTAAGCTATTGAGTCGTTCAGCAATGTTCTCGTAACCTCTAGCAATTGAATAAATGTTGCGCAGTTTACTTATACCGTCTGCCGCAAGCATTCCAATAAGTAAAATTGCTGCTGGGCGCAGAGCTGGAGGGCAAGTGATATCAGCCGGGGAGAACTTAGTTATTCCTTTAACGTAAACTCTGTGCGCATCAATTAGCTCTACGTTTGCGCCTAGTCTTGAGAGTTCTGTAAAGTATATTGCTCGATTTTCGTACATCCAATCATGCAGAAGCGTCTGGCCTTTTGATACCGCTGCTATTGGTACAAAGAAAGGTAAATTGTCGGGAAGTAGTCCCGGGAATGGCAGTGGATGAAGTTTTTCAGCAGGTGCCCGCAGCTTGCCGTCGTGTTTATGAATTGTTATGTCTTCAAGATTAGTCCATCCATTTAGACTAATATGAGGATTTTTTCGATCAATTGTAAGTCCCATTTTTTCTAACTTCATAAGCTCTACTTCTAGAAAGTCAATAGGAGTATTGGTGATAGTGATTTTTGAATTAGTCGCTATTGCAGCAGAAATAAAGAACATAGAATCAAGCGGATCCTCGCAAACTCGGTATGAAATATTCTTTTTTATATCAGGAGTACCTTTGACGGTAAGATTTGAAGTCCCAATACCACTTATCTTCACGCCGAGTTTCTTGAGAAAATAACAAAGGTCTTGGATATTGTAGTTTGATGAAGCCATTTTTATGGTACTTTCACCACTCGCACGAGCGGCAGCCATAAGAATGTTTTCGGTTGGCGTTTCACCCATTTCATACAAAACAACATTTGCGGCAGACGGATCTTTCACTAACATTTTGTAATAACCTATTACAACGTCAGTTTTTACTCCGAAATCTTCTAGGGCATAGAGGTGCGCCTGAACAGACCTTTTGCCAAGTTTGCAGCCACCTGCATACGGAATTTTAAAGTCTTTGAACTCATGCATGAGCGGCCCTGCAAGCATTATGACACTTCGAGTTCTCCTAGCTGCAGCTGCGTTCATTTTGTCTAGGTTTAGTTTCTCTGGCGGCTTTATTTCAAGTGAATTTCCATTAAACCATCTAACACTTACATCAATACTTTGTAGAACTTCTATTATTCGATTTACTTCTTCAATTCTAGGAACGTTGATAAGTTTTGTTGTGCCCTTATTTAGTAAGCTTGCGCAAAGTAGTGCCACGGCGCTATTTTTAGCAGTTTTCGTTTCGATGGTCCCAGATAGTTCACTTCCACCTTCTACTCTGAAGTTTATAGATTGTCCCGATATAGAGATGATTGGTTTTTGTAATACATCGCTAATGCGTCCGAGTGTTTCAAGGCTTAAGTTTTGGCGACCTTTTTCGATACGATTTATTGCACTTTGGCTGGTTTTCATCTTTCGGGCGAACTCTGCCTGTGTAAGGCCTCTTTCTTGCCTCAGTTGGTGGACTAATTGACCAATTTTTTCATTTGTATTACTCATAGTGCCAATAGTATATCCAATAAGGTATGTAAATCAAGTAAGAAAATACAGCTCTTGAATGGTAAAATGCACGTATGATATAGATATTTCGCAATAATACTGACAAAACAATAAAATGGAGAATCATGATGAACGACAAGCAGATTGCGGATTTGATCGCAAAAGAAACTAACAGGCAATCGACTGGCCTAGAGATGATACCAAGTGAAAATCATACATCTAGTGATGTATTAAAGGCACTGGGCTCAAGGCTTACCGACAAGTATTCAGAAGGCTATCCCGGAAAACGATATTACGGTGGATGTGAGTATGTAGACGAGATAGAAAACATTGCCCGCAACCGTGCAAAAGAATTATTTGGAGCCGATCATGTTAATGTTCAAGCATACTCCGGTTCACCGGCTAATCTAGCCGCATATTATGCATTGCTTGATCCTGGCGATACTATTTTGGGATTGGATATGTTTTTTGGCGGGCACCTTACACACGGACTCAAAGTTAACTTTTCTGGAACACTCTATAACTCAGTTCAATATCACACCGGCAAAGACGGGTATCTAGACTATGACGAGATTTCAAATCTTGCTTTAGAGCACAAACCAAAATTACTGGTTGCCGGGGCAACTGCATATCCTAGAATATTCGACTGGGAAAAACTACGTGCAATTGCAGATTCTGTAGACGCTTGGTTTTTGGCAGACATTTCGCACATTGCCGGTCTTGTTGTGGCTGGTGTACACCCATCTCCGATAGGAATTGCCGATATTGTTACGACAACTACCCATAAAACACTTAGAGGGCCAAGAGGGGCGTTAATTATGTGTAACGGTAATCCGTCGAATCCTCTAAAAAAAGTTGAAAAAATTAAAGAAAACCTCCCGACATTGATTGACCGAGCAATTATTCCAGGATTACAAGGCGGTCCACATAATCATCAAACTGCAGCAATTGCGGTTGCGTTAAGAGAGGCCGCGACGGATGAATTCAAGGCATATGGCATTCAGATTGTGAAAAATGCGAAACAACTGGCAAAAGGTCTAACTGAAAAGGGCTTTAATCTGGTTACTGGGGGAACAGATAATCACTTGCTATTAATTGACCTTACAAATAAAGGAATTACAGGAAAACAAGCAGAAGACGCACTTGGTGCGATAGGAATCACAGTAAACAAAAATACTGTTCCTTTTGATCCGCGCAAGCCATTCGACCCAAGCGGTATTCGTATGGGCACGCCCGCGTTAACTACCAGAGGAATGAAAGAACCCGAAATGGAAAAAATAGCAGAGTGGATCGATGATGCAATAAAAAACCATAAAAATAGTAAAGAATTGAAAGCAATTCATGTCCAAGTAAAAGCACTCTGTAGTAAATTTCCACTCCCTAAGTAGTCAGGCGAGGTCTGAAGCAGGTTCTGTATCTCCGTACCTAATCTGGAGAGCAGAAATAATAAGCTTTTCTTCTTCGTAGAGATCTCTGGGAAGGCTTTTAAATGTAAGGGGATTTTGTAAGGGCAGCTCGTCTATTTCGAGTTCACACCCCTGGAAGGCAAGCGTTGCAATGTATGCTTCCTTGCGAGTTTCTGCTTCTGCGGCAGCTACAAGCTTTAAGGAGGTATCATTAAAGTCTCGCCATTGAGTGTGTTCGATTACTTTTCGGTATGTTTTTATGGCTTCTTCGGCCCGCCCATCAACTTCACAGCGTGGTAATTCAGTTTGCCATAAAAGTTTTTTAGCGCGTTCTACGACTTCCTGAGCAAGCCACCTCCTAGGGGTGGAAATATTCTCAGAACAGAGAATTTCCTCAAGACCTGCATCCATCGTGAGTATTATTATACCATTAATTCGGTAAGATTTCTGGTTCCTGGTTTAATCCAATCCCAAATTTGTCTTTTACGCTTGATGATATTTTGTCTCTGAAGGTTAACAGGTCTTTAGTCGCTTTAGCGTGTTCGTTCACGAATACTAAGGGCTGGTTTTCCCAAGTACTCATTCCGGTTTCAACATCATGATAGTCTTTGAAGCCCGCGTGTTCCACTAGCCATGCAGCAGAAATTTTTACTTCACTATCATTAATTTCCCAGTACATAATTTCAGGATAATCATAAATAAGATTTTTAATCCGTTCTCTTGAAATAATAGGATTCTGAAAAAATGATCCGTTATTTGGGTGAATAGCTGGATCGGGAAGTTTTGCCTCTCTAATTGCAATCACAGCTTTTCTAATTGATTTTGGCGAAAAGTCAGTAATTTTATTAGTGTCAATGAATGTTTGCAGGGCTTTGTAAAAAGGTGGTTTCAATTGGGTTTTTGTTAAACGTAGCGTGACAGCAGTAATAATAAAACGTTGTTTATCGTTGGACTTAAATCGACTTCCACGGTAAGTAAAATTACAGTCACTTCCGCGCATTGTAATAAGCTTATTTTCTTCAACGTCATAAGCTTCAAGAGTCATTAACACGTCTGCGATTTCTGATCCGTATGCACCAACGTTTTGTACGGGTGTTGCACCAGTTGTACCCGGTATGAGTGACAGCGTTTCAATTC
This sequence comes from Saccharimonadales bacterium (SeqCode), assembly GCA_038316995.1. Taxonomy (GTDB): domain Bacteria; phylum Patescibacteriota; class Saccharimonadia; order Saccharimonadales; family JAXHNE01; genus JAXHNE01. Next base: position 10,186 of record JBBQAZ010000026.1, read on the forward strand.
CGCTTAATCTTTCTTGCGTCGAGCGCTCTACTACCTTATCCCAAACTTCACCAGCACCTGCAGTAAGATAATAAATTTCAGAGTCTTGTTGGTAAATTTCAAAATGCTTGATGCTATTCACGATAACAAGGCCTGAAAATCCTTCATCCTTCCATATAATATTGCTACCATGACCTATAACAATAAAAGGTAAATTTCTATCCTGTGCCCAATTTACGGCCTTTTCGGCTTCAAATCGGCTTGTAATTTCTACAAGATGCGCTGCAACGCCACCAAGCCGCATGGTTGAGTAGGCATTTAAAGGCACATTATCTAATACGAACATAGATACTAGTGTTGCACTAAATGGGGTAATTTTCTAGTTTTGTTATGGTTTTGCTTGCACGCACAACCTTAGGCGAGTAACATGGAATCGAATGGGAAAAGAACATGACAACTATCCTTACAAGCGTCTTGGCAGGTACCTGCGACAACTCCGCGTAAATCTGCAAGAATCTCTGGCAGAGGTGTCTGGCGCTGTTGAGGTTGATCTGTCTAAACTTACAGAGATAGAAGTTGGTAAG
>JBBQAZ010000027.1:0-10561 GCA_038316995.1 Saccharimonadales bacterium (SeqCode)
ATTGCCAGACTCATTACTTCTAACCAGAAGTTCCTAAAAGATATTGAAGTGCTACGAAAAAAGCACAGTATAGCCCCTCCTTTTACATCATCTGACCCGAACTTTGACCCTAAAACTTATGACCCAAAAGATAACAAGCCAACTTCCTCTGATTGGTACTCTGAGTTTTACAACAATCCACAATTTGAAAATGACATCAAAAAAATAGCAGATAGTATTAAGTTTGATGGCGACATGACTATGTTTGTTAGGGACTATGTATTGAATAGTGATGATGGACTTTTCTTTTTACCTCATTTTCGTAAGCACGTTGATGCAAGTGTCCAAACCGATGAGAAAGGTAGAAAATACATAAATCTCAAACTCTACGGCCCAGTAGTCGCCAAAGATGTGGAAGCTGTATGGGGCCCGATTGAAGATGAAGTCAACAAGCTCTACCCACTTTCGAGTAAAAAAGTGCCTGTTCAAAATAATAACGCCGACTTAGCTTGGCTCATTTACGACTTACGAGATGAAAAATTAAATAACAAGGAAATTGCCGAACTGCTCAACGAAAACATTAAAGATGAAAAAAATATTTTCACAGAAAATGGAGTTGGAAAGAAAATCGATAGACTGGATGCACAGATAGACAAATCGTATCGTTAGCATCTGTCGTATTTTAGTTAACTGATGATTGATAGGGTTAAGATGACATAAATTGTCGCTGTCAGCCCTATAACAATCCCCTCACTCTCGGGCTGACAGTGGGGGGATTATTTCATTGGTATTTCATGTTAAATCAGCCCTCACCAATTCGTATAAGCAACACGGACATTAAGAAGTTCCGTAGTTTGTGGCTGGAAAAGTTTGGGGTTGAAATAGACAAGAAAGAGGCACGATTAAAACTACTACTTCTTACCAGACAGGTCGAGTTATCGTATAGAAAACATAGCTATGATGCGACCAGAGAGGTGCAAAACGATGAGTAGGTATGACCAAGATTCCATTGCTCAGTTCGCAGGTAACAGCATTAGATACTTTCCTGCACTAGCCCACTGCCTAGGCTCTATAAATGCTGCTGTTATGCTTTCTCAGCTTATCTATTGGTGTGGAAAAGGCCACAGATATGATGGCTACATTTTCAAGACCGCAAAGGAGATGCAATACGAAACTGGCCTTACTAGACATCAACAAACCAGTGCTCGAAAAAAACTTATAGAACTAGGTTTAATTCATACAAAAGTGGCTGGCATTCCAGCTAAAGTACATTATGAGATTTACCTGTCAGAAATTACCTCAATGCTAACAAGTTGGCATAGAACAGCTCCAGTAGATGTTAAAAAAGCACTGTTTAAGAATGCCGAAAAGCGGAAAACTATTACAGAGACTACACATTACACTACCAGTAAACCACCTTAGTAAACTACTATCAAAATCTTCCCCAGTATTCTGTTTAATCGATAATTTAACTAAGAGAATGGAGTGAATATGAAGTTTAATATAGAGGCCCTAAACATCAAAATAAAGACAACTATCGACAAGGCTTATAGAAGCTCGGTGTCGGACAGTGAATCTGGCAAATTAGATAAAGAAAGTTCTGTAATGGCTATTGGTGTTCGGACAGAACGATTTGAGCCTGAAATCGAATCGATAGTCACAAGTGTTCATGACTCAATCATTGGATACGAAAGCCAAAATGAATTGAGACAAAAGGTTTTGGTAATGCTAGGAGAACTGCTAACAGATGACCTACTGAGTAACATTATTTGTTCTTCAAGCGATGGAGAACTTAAAAGCTTCAAGTTTGTGTTAGGACACGACTGTGTTCCTTATGTAGACCATTATGAGTAGAAATGTTTAGTGATATAATTTAACAGTTGACCCAGTTACTAGAAAGACCAGAGTATTTTTATGCACTTCTGCCTATTCAGGGGCGGTTCTGCCAGAAGGACTTTGGTCTAACTGGGTCAACAGGAACCGTCCCTTTTAGGTTCAAGGAGTGATAATGAAAAAGAAGTCAAAACTTAGATACATTGCATACGTTCGCAAATCCTCAGAAAGTAAGGAAAAGCAAGAACTATCGCATATTAGCCAGATAACTAACATCAAGCGTGATTTTGGTCATCTAAACATTGTTCGATGGATGGAAGCTGAAAGCAAGTCGGCATTTACACCTGGTCGCTCTATATTTAACGAAATGATAGAGGCCATCAAGAATGATGAAGCCGATGGTATAGTTGCTTGGCATCCAAATCGACTGTCAAGAAACGAAATGGATAGTGCCGAGATTACGTACTTGCTCAGGGGTAAGCTTAAAGACCTAAAGTTCTGCTCGTATACGTTTATTAACTCGCCTGAGGGTATTATGATGCTCCAAATGACTATGAACCAATCACAGTACGAGAGCACCAAGCAGGGTAAGGATGTCGTGCGTGGACTTGAGACAAAAGCAGAATCAGGTGAGAAGCCTGGACGTGTTCCGCCTGGTTATCAAAAAATACCAATCCTTGATGAAAATGGTCAGTACATTCTTCATAAAAAAGAGAAGAAAATTAAAACCGAAACAGGCATTGACCCCGATAGGTGGGACGATATCAAGCGTATGTGGGACTATCTACAGTCTGGCAAATATACACCTCACGAGATATGGAGAATTGCAATTGAGCAGATGAAGTTTACTATGCCAAAAACACCTAAAACTGGGGGCAAGCTAATGGGTAAAAGTGAACTATACCGTATTTTCAAGAATCCTTTTTATGCAGGTTATTTTGAGCATAAGGGTGTACTTCATAAGATTACTAGCAAAAGCTATAAACCTATGGTTACTTGGGAGCAGTATACAACAGTTCAGCAGATTCTTGGTGAGCGTGGAAATCATCGTGTCGGCAAGTTTGATTACGCATTTAGCAGTATGATTCGCTGTGGTGAGTGTAATTGCCTTGTACAAGTACGCCATCGCACAAAATACATAAAAAGTGAGGATAAGTATAAGACGTATGTGTACTATTACTGCTCTCGCAAGAGCCTTGACCGTCCTTGCAACCAATCAAAGTACACGCTAGTAGAAGACATTGAAAAGAACATCGATGAGGAACTTGCAAAGTATACGATAATACCCGAGTTCAAAAACCTTGCAATAGATATTCTTCGTAAAAATAATCGACTTGAAGTTACTGAGCGAGGACGTCAATTCAAGAGTAGTGTTAAGCAACGTGAGAAATTACAGTCTAATCTCGACCAGTTACTGGACGACCTTTACGCAGGTGGTGTTGAGCGTAGTGAATACGAGCACCACAAGCACCGTTATCAGACTGAGATTGAAAAACTAGACCAACTATTAAGCAAGAACAAAGAACGTGCAGAAGACTGGATGAACGTAAGTGAAAAGGCGTTCGACTTTGCTGCCAACGCAAGGCACAACTTTGCCAACGGAGACACCCGAACCAAGCGGGACGTGCTAAAGACACTAGGTAAAAACCTAGTCCTAACAGATAACAGACTTCTAATTGAACCTAACGAATGGCTCATACCAATAGGCGAAAAGTACGCTGAATTGGAAAGGGGTTATTTCAAGGTACGAACCAACAAAAAAGCCACTTCTAAAGAGATAGAAGCGGCTCTTGTGCCAATTTACAATACTTGGAGGGTCCAGTGGGACTCGAACCCACGACACCCTGCTTAAAAGGCAGGTGCTCTAACCGGCTGAGCTATGGACCCGTTTCGATATATAGTGTTTGGTTAACTAATTTGCCGATAAACAAGTTTTATAGGAAACTAGGAAATTAACTCCTTACATTATCGTTATTTTCTATGTTTTGTCAATCTTATTACTCTGATATTAAACCGCGGAAGACTCAAGCACTAAATCTATTCTGTTAATTAGTGCCACTACTTTTACATTTATTGCTGCCGGCGCTATTGTTGGCAACAATTCAGATAAAAAATAAATAACTTAGTGTTTCTTGTGCTTCTTTTTATGGCCACCGCTGTGACCCTTGTTCAAGAGCCATAGTGACAACAATTGGAAGGCAACGACTATACCTATTATGAGCTCAATGGAGGCGTAAATCTTCTCACCGTGCTCGGTCTGTGTTACTTGCGTAAGAATATCGCTCGGGAGCGTCGGCAAGGCAAAAGCCGCTAGCACAACACCAGTAACCAGTAGTGGTATCCACATATAAAACAGTTTTGATTTTTCAATCGTGTTCTTTAGAAAAAGTGCAGTAAGAATAACTGGTAAAAGTAAAACGATTACTTCAGCATAATGAGTCAACCACTCTTTGTTACTAAAAGTCTTAATAACAATCTCTGCATCGTCTCCAAAGTAACGCGAAAGTAACTCTCCAGCCATGACTGCGAAAAATAAATACGATGAGTTTACTCGAAAAATAAATCCAAAAAACAACGGTATTCCAACCGCAATTCCCAGAATAATATAACCTATCATAAAGCAATCATATCAGAACTAAAGCATATGCTCTATCTCAAGTAATGACCGGTCATTTAACTTGACTGTTTCTCCCCCTTTAATTTCAAGAACATAGAGAGCAGACCGTGGGGGACAAAAACTTTTTGGGTAACTTTCAGGATGGACTGATAAGACTTCATGAACCAATTCGTATGATTCATCAAACCAAAGAATATCAATAGAGAAATCAACATCTTTCATCCAAAAACAGTATTCACCAGACTGCTCAAAAACAAAAAGCATTCCCTCGTCAGGTGCAATATAATCCCTTCCTCCAAGACCTTTATTTCGCTTTTCATTTGTATCTGCAATCGCAACACTAAATTGTTTTTTGCCCAGAATTACGGAACTTTTTTTATATTCTGTTTTGGGTGCGTCAACAGTGGGATTGTAGGCCGATAAGCCGAGTATTAACAGCAGGACTATTAAACAGAGCGATAATATGAATCTACGCGCCGACACGGTCACGCTTGCGCTTGCCTCTAGCGTTTTGTTCAACATAATCAAGAATTTGCCCAGCAACGTTTCTACCGGTTACCTTCTCGATTGCAAATCCTGGGCTTGCATTCACCTCAAGCACCAATGGTCCTCGATCTGATCGCATCATATCAACACCACAAATTGGCAAACCTAAAGCTTTGGCTGCCTTGGTTGCAGTTTTACGCTCTTCTTGGGAAAGCTTAATGGTCTTGCCTTCACCCCCTTGGTGTAGGTTGGATCGAAAATCATCATCTAGGCTCTGTCGTTTCATACTTGCAACCACTTTACCGCCGACTACAAAAGCACGGATATCCGTACCAGCGGATTCTTGAATAAATTCTTGTAATAAAATGTTCGTTCCGTCGTCGTCCATGACATAAAAAGCCTGAAGCACCGATTTTGCAGCTTTCTTTGTTTCGGCCAATACAACACCATTGCCGTGAGTTCCTCGTGCCAGCTTGATAATAATTGGCGTTCCGCCAAGATTTTCTATCAAATCATCCACGTTGGTTGTAACACCACGCGAAAAGACTGTTTTTGGAATACCCACGCCAACACGTGATAGCAGTTGCATGCTCCGTAGCTTGTCGCGTGAACGCACCAAAGCAATAGAGCTGGTTGTGGTGTAAACGCCTTGCATTTCAAACTGCCGGACAATTGAAGAACCATAACGTGTGTAGCTACTAGCAATACGCGGAATAATAACGTCATAATCCTTTAAATCTTCACCCTGATAGCTCACTACAGGGTTACTTTTTTCTATAGTTGCATAACACTGTGAATAATCAATAATGTGTACGTCATGGCCTCGCTCTAAAGCTTCTTCTTTTAGACGCTTAGTAGAGTAGTTCCCTGGTCCTTTAGACAATATAGCTATCTTCATCCCGTCAGAACTCCTTTCATGCCAACAGGCAATTTAAATTCAGGCAGTGAATAACTAATTACAAATCTATTGTTTTTCTGATAAGTTCCTACCGGATTCATATCGAAACCTTACTGGTTGCCCTTATTTACGTCAACAAAAAACCCATGTTCAGCTAGAAAACGTCGTCCAATTAGCACGGCTCGACGCATTTCTGCGCGGTTTGCAAGTGTCAGGGTAATTGGAAGTGTTTTTCCGGCAATATATATAGTCGTGTTTATAAAAAATCTCTCAACTTCTTCGCCATTGCTACTTTTCACAAATCCAGTAGAAAAATCTCTGGTAGTCATTTCAAGTTCGGGATGATCGAACGGCGAAAAATGTAGCTCGGGGCCGTCCTTTGTTTCCGATAGATGAATTTCGGTACAATGAAGTGAACCAGTGTAAGCGCCAGTATCTATCTTCGCTTCAATTTCACCAATTGCAGCAAATTGCGGAAAACTAACAACCTCAATTCTTTTTAGGATGTTTTCTGCATTAATTGTGACTATCTGATTTTTTGACATAGCTAGGTTATTATAGCATTTATGTAGTATTTTTACAACCCTTGGGCGTTTTGTACCCGCAAATACACCAAGATGATTGCGCCAATTAGCAGCGCTAATAACACCACAATCATTGTAATAAACCCGTGTTGATTATTGTTAGTTTTAGTAACCATTAGCAATTATTTTAGCAGGATATTACAGTAATCTTGTTATTTAAAACTCTTCTAGTAATTTTTTTTGCTTTTTGGAGAGTTTTGTAGGGGTATCAACGACAATCGTTACAATGTGTGCGCCTCTAGTTTCTTTTCTAAGATGAGTGACGCCGTGGTTACTTAGCTTAAAGTCCACGCCACTTTGCGTGCCGGCTGGCACTTTCATTTTTATTGGACCATCGACTGTCTCAACTTCAATTTCTGTACCAAGCGACGCGCCAACCATGTCTACGTGTTCCTGTGAAAGAATAAGATCGCCTTCGCGGATAAACTTCTTGTGCGGCTTTACGCGCACATTAACGTACAGATCACCTTTTTGACCATTGGCAACTGCCTCACCGTGTTCACGGAGACGTATTGTTGCGCCGTCATCAATACCCGCTGGGACTTTTAGGCCAATTTTCTGCTTTTTCTTCTCTGTTCCTGAGCCTTTACAATGTGTGCATATTTTCTCTGGTACCTTACCCTTACCGCTACACTTTGGACACGTGGCAGCTTGTTGGATATTTCCAAATACTGTACGCATCAACTGGACAATTTGGCCTGAACCCTTACATTGACTACAGGTTTCAAGTTCGTGACCCGGTTCGGCGGTTGTGCCTTTGCAATGATCGCAGGTGTCATTCAGATTAAGTCCTAGATCCACTTCCGTACCAAAGACTGCTTCTTCAAAGCTAATTTCTATATCTGTTTCTACATCCCGACCTTTAGATGATTGTCTGCGACCAGTATTTGAATTTCCACCAAAAAAACTACTAAATAAATCCCCGAGTCCGCCGTCGCCGAAGTCGAAATGCATTTCTTGACCTTGACCACCTCCAAAACCTTCAAAAGGATTTCCGCCTCCGCCGTTTCCGCCAACCCCAGCATGACCAAACTGATCGTATCGTTGCCTTTTACTAGAATCCTTTAGGACTTCATATGCTTCATTTACTTCTTTGAACTTAGCTTCGTCACCGCCCTCTTTGTCGGGGTGAAACTCAATTGCCTTCTTTCGGAAAGCTTTCTTTAGCTCATCGGCACTTGCGCCTTTTTGAGCGCCAAGAATTTCATAGTAATCGCGTTTACTCATTCCAGATATTTTAGCACTTGAAGCCCTAGAGTGCCAATGTTTTATGAGTCTTTTTTAGTCTTGTCCTTATCAAATAAATCATCCCCAAGGTGTTTCTTTAAGCGTGCGCGAATACTGCCTTCATGCCTTCCTAGGGTTTTTGACATTTTCTTGACTGTTCTGCCATCTGCCCACTGAAGAAGTAGGGTGTCATCCTCTATTTTCTTCCATGGCTTATAGGCATTCGGGTGGTCTTTTCGCATGTTCTCTAACTTTTCATTCCAATCAACTTTTGGACTTTTTTTGGGCTTCTTGGCACGTTCAATTTGTTTCTTTTCGTATTTTTTTTCAAGATCAGCATGCTTTACTTGATGAATCTTTGATGTTTTTTGTAAATTTGCGTCAATTACGTGTGCCGTTTCATCAAGTTGCAATGCAATTCGGTTTAAGCCTGCCAAAGACAAGGTGTCGAGGCTTTTAACGCGCGATAGGGCAACATAACCCATTCCCGGAACAAAAGCGTTGCTAAGGTCTATATGAGCTGCATCAAGTGTCATGCCCTGGCTTTTATGGACGGTTATCGCCCAAGCAAGCCTCAGTGGTATTTGCGAGATACTCGCAATCTTCTTTTCTCCGTCCCGTAGTTCCCAAGTGTCGGGTTCAGCTGTAATTTTTCTGCCTTCTTTCGTTTCTACAATCGGAAAAGCATCATCGTCTTTGGTGAATCCTACGACTGTTCCAAGCGTTCCGTTTACGTAACGCTTTTCTGACGAGTTTTTTACAAACATTACGAAAGCACCTTTTTTTAATTGAAGTGTTTCCGGTGACAAACAGGATTTTTTGAGTGACTCTACGCCACCTTTTCTTCCAGTACTCGTCATCTCATATTCGTGAAGTTCGCCTTCCATAGCATCGAGTTTTTCTTGATTCACCATATCGACATTAATGTTCTTGGTATAAAGCTCAGTCACTGGGTCATCAAAAGGAGTGCGTACCGATTTTTTAGCAAGCAACGCTTCTGCATGACGTCGACGCAGGTCATTCGCCCTCATGGCGGTAAGAATCTCAAGTAGCTCATCATTATCTTGCCTGTGTTGTTCTGACAAATAACACACAACTGGTTCCAACGCGTCCCATGCGTTCGATTCCACCACAAATCCACCCTGCTTACTATCACTACGATTTATCGGGGGCAACTGATAAAAGTCACCGGAAAGCACTATCTGAAGTCCCCCAAATGGCTTGTCTTTGTCCCGCACCTTTCGACAAAGTTCTTCAATCATATCCAGCCGAAAGTCATGCAGCATCGAAACTTCGTCAATAATGAGAACGTCGGCCTTATTTATTTGATCTTTGCGTGATTTGCTCATATCGCGAATCATACGATCATGCAGCTCATCTGCAATACCGATACCCGCCCAGGAATGAATGGTGTTACCGCCAAGATGAGTAGCTGCTAGGCCGGTAGATGCAGTAACTGCCACTGATTTGCCATCTTCGCGGGCTTCACGAATAAACTGGTTTAGAACAAACGTCTTACCAGAACCGGCTGGACCAGTTAAAAACACTGAATGTCCGGCATCCAAAATTGCCAAGGCTTGTTGTTGCGTCATAGACATAAGTATATCTTTTAGTTAGAAACGCGTCTGTTGTTGTTTTCTAAATTTAATTTAAATACAATTTAAATTAAATTCTTTCATCATTCTTATACAATTTCGCCATCAATAACATTGTCGATTTTTCTTGGCTTATTTTGATTGACTTTTATAGTTTTCCTACCAAGCATTATCGCCAATCCACCAGATAGCATAACTCCGACTACAAGGGCTAGTAGGCCTATTGCCCAAATGAGCAAGTACGTTAGGGGGAAAGATTCTTGCCACCAATAAATAAAAGGGAACAATGTAGCCAGAACTGGAATGAACAACCCAGCAAGTAAGCCGAGCAAACCCCACCACTGCAAAAAGTAGTACATAGTAAACAGCCACATTGCGGCACCAGATAACGAAAATATCCCGTATCCAATGACTGCAGGGCCTCCTATTCCTAGTAGCTTTGTAAACGCCCTCATATATCCTGCTACTTCTCGTTTGAAATGAGCTTTTCTAGCAACTCATTAGTTTTATCAGAATTAGCTTTGATTTCATTCAAGCTTCGGTTCATTTGATCCAAAGCTGCCCGCAAATCATCAATCATATCTTGCATATATATCTTTCGTATTAGTTTGCAACTTCTTTATTTAGCCACTTATAAGCTTCTTTGGAAATAACATCAATAGTGAAAGCCTGCATTACGAATGTTTCGTACGAGTGGTGTTTTTTAACTTCTTTTTCAATCTTTTCAAAATTTTCAATTACTGTATCCATGAGCAGAAGTGTCTCGTCATATGATTCAATATTACCTTTCCAGTGAAACGATGACGATACTGGAAATCTTTTTACGCACACGACGAGTCGTTGTTCGAGTAGAGCACTTGCAATTTCTTGAGCTTCAGATTCTGATCCACACGTTAATTGAATCTGACAGAACCCTTTCATTACTTCTTGTCTTTGTCGTCTACAACTTCTGCTTCTGGAGCGTCTTTTTTGTCATCGGTTTTATCTTCTGCTACGTCACCTTCTGGAGCTTCTTCAGCAGCGGCGGCTTCGTACATTTTGGCACCAATTGGCATGATTTTCTCATTCAGTTCTTTGGCGGCGGCTTCTAGTGCGTCTTTGTCAGCATTCTCGTCATCCACGACTTTCTTGGCTGCTTCTGAGGCTTCATCAAGTGTCTTTACGTCTTCTTCACTAATCTTATCCTTGTGCTCGTCCTTCAGCTTCTGCGCTTGGTATACGTCACTGTCCAGCTGGGGACGCGCCTCAATTTCCTCACGCTTTTTCTTGTCTTCATCAGCGTGAGTTTCTGCGACTTTTGCCATCTTTTCTACTTCTTCTTTTGATAGACCAGAACTGTTCT
>JBBQAZ010000028.1:0-10400 GCA_038316995.1 Saccharimonadales bacterium (SeqCode)
CGATATCGCCAATTCCTTCAATACTTCTGAGTTCATCAAAACTTGCAGTGCCAAGTGAATCAAGGTTCTTGAAATGGCGAGCTAGTTCTTGTGCGGTTTGCGCCCCAACATGTCTGATACCAAGACCAAAAATAAATCTACCGAGCTTAGGTGAACGCTTTTCATTTATAGCATTTATAAGATTTTTGGCTGACAGCTCCGCAAATCGATCAAGTTTAACAAGCTGCTCATCAGTCAGTAAATAAATGTCGGCAATATCTCGTACATAACCTGCTTCAATAAGTGCAATTACGTTTTTTTCGCCAAGCGTATCAATGTCCAGCGCTACTTTACTTGCGAAATGTGTGAGTGCGCGCTTGAGTAGAATTGACCCAGAAGCGCTCTTGGTGCGATATACCACTTCACCTTCCGGTCTCATAAACTCCATGTCCGGAAACTGCTTTTCAAGAACCGATTCCATATTGTACCTTCTTGCATCCTTTGGCCGGAATTCTTTCAGCACGCGGTCCACTTGTGGAATAATATCGCCAGCCTTAAATATAACTACGGTATCGCCAATTCTTATATCTTTACGCTCTATTTCGTCGGCATTATGCAGACTGGCATGCTGAACAGTCGTTCCGGCAACCACAACAGGATCAAACACAGCAACAGGCGTGGCAGCGCCTGTACGCCCAATACTTATTTCTATGTCTTTTACGATAGTTGTTGCTTCTTCTGCAGGATATTTATATGCAAAAGCTCCTCGTGGATTTTTCCCCACCGTCCCTAATGCTTGCTGTAGTGAACGGTCATCAATTTTAACAACTATACCGTCAGTATGATAGGCGAGTCGCGCGCGTTTCGATTCAAAAGATTTTGCATATTCCAAAACCATTTCCAAGCTTGATTCACCGTGAGCTTCTGAATTTATGAAAAACCCAAGTTCAGCTGCAACCTTATAAGCATAGGTATTTGTTGGAATATCCTTTGCATCTTCGCGTAATACATCATATGCGTGGAATTTTAGTGGCCTTGCTGCAACCAGTTTTGAGTCTAGTTGACGAATTGTGCCAGCTGCAAGGTTTCTTGGGTTCATATACTGAGCTTCGCCATCAGATTCTCGCTGCTTATTTAGATCATCAAAGTCGTCCTTATACATTACAATTTCACCGCGTACTTCTGTATAGCCTTTAGCAAACGGATGGTTATATAGACGAAGCGGCACCATTGAAATTGTCTTTACATTTTGGGTCACCACCTCTCCTACAAAGCCGTCGCCCCTGGTAACTGCTCGAACAAGCAATCCGTCTTGATAGTGCAGTGCGCAAGCAAGCCCATCCTTTTTAGAATCTACCCAAAACTTAGCACTGGCCACACCAGTATCAAGTTTCTTTATTCTCTCAAACCAAGCCTTTGCTTCTTCTACGCCAAAACAATCAAGTAAACTAATCATGCGTTGGGTGTGTTCAAATTTTTCAAATTTATTCAGTGGCGCTCCGCCAACTCTCTGAGTTGGACTATCGCTTGAAATAATAGACGGATCTTCTGCTTCAATTCCCTTCAACTCGGCAACTAAACTGTCGTAGACTGCATCGCTAACAGTTGGACTATCTTTTACATAATAATCATGTCCATATTTGTTAAGTGTATCGACCAACTCACGGTAGCGCTCTTTGCTCATAAAAGCTTTCTATAAAGTTCGTATAAATATGCATGCGCAATAAGAAGACCCAGGTTCCCAAGGACAAAAAACACTCCCTGAGCTATAACACTCGCGTAAATAATAATTGGGAGCATTATGGTGATCAGAAATAACAGCAAAGCAATCGGCAGAAACAGCAGTTTGCGCACTACCAACATGCGCCGGTTCAGAACCAACTGGCGTGCAGAACGTAGTGCTTGCATCGGCGTGACATCTGGCAAAGTCACGATATACAGCGCAAAAATGGATGAAGTAATCATATACAGGGAAAGTAGTGCAAGCCCAATGAAAAGAAGCAACCAAATTATCTGCTCCAATCCCGTTACGGCAATTCCATTACTTATCACAATGCTATAAAGCAAATTACCAATGATTAACGGGACTAACTGAAGCAAAATAACAAACAAAACTAACATGAATGGAACTATTGGATACATCCCCTTGTAGTAAGCATTCTTGAGCCGAGGCTTTTGCTTGGCATGAGTTTGTCGTAGTGACCAAATGATTGCCAGTCCATTAAATAGCAGCAGTAAAAGCCCGTAAAGGTTTGCGACATCACTTGTGCCGCCACTTCCAGAAGTAACCAAAACACCAAGCAGTGTTATGCCGGTAAGCAGGACCGATTGATTACCCGTTAACTGCTCAACAATACTTTTTGTATCTTGGAACCCACCAGAAAAAACTGAAAACCCACTAACAAAAATAAGAGTAAATATAATCTGTACAGCAATAATTCCTAAAAAAAGTCGTTTATTTTGAATTATATGCTTATAAGCTGAAACAAATATTCGCCTTGCCTTAGGAATCGGTTTTGTAGCCGGTTTGATTTTCTTGTGTAAACGCAATGTCTTGTAGGTGGATGGTGTTATCGTGCGCTGTTTAGCTGTTTTTTTAGGGGTTTTTATGACCTTTTTTGATGCATTCGCAGACTTCTTCGTTGCCATTATGCGGCAGTCTCCATCTTTCGGAGCCTTCTGACGCGTTCTTCTACGGGAGGATGAGTGCTAAAAAGTCCTGATAGACTAGATTTTTTAAGCGGATTAGCAAAAAATAAATGAGCAGTTGAAGAGTTTTGTTTTTGCATTACGCTTCCATATGCTCCAATTTTTTCAAGAGCACGGGCTAAACCCTCAGGATACCTTGTAGAAAGTGCGCCAGTCGCGTCTGCAAGGTACTCTCGTTTCCTAGAAATTGCTAGCTGAATCATAGTCGCAATAATTGGGGCTAGAATTGCGCCAACAATACCTATGGCAAACATAAACATCCCAGATTTCGAATCCTCACTATCTCTAAACCATGCCATGCGCAGCATGATATCTGCCATAATCGCAATGACTGCAACTAACGCAAAGGCAATCATGGAAACTCTTATATCATAATTTTTTACATGTCCAAGTTCATGAGCCATAACGCCTTCCAGCTCTTGATCGTCCATGATTTCAAGTATTCCAGTCGTAGCAGCTACTGCAGCATTATTCGGATCTCGGCCCGTTGCAAATGCATTCGGAGCAGGATCGTTCATTATATACACTTTTGGCATTGGCATACCTTCTGTAATGCTCAAGTTCTCTACGATGCGCCATAACCGAGGATTATCGCTCTTTTGAATTTCCTTAGCCTTGTTTACTGCCAGCGCCATCTTACTTCCGGCGTAATATGTCACCAAAGCGTATATTCCAGCTCCAGTTAGAACAAATGGTGTAACCATCGGTTCACCAACGTAAAGCGAAAATAACCAAGAAAGACCAGTGACAAGTGCAATAAACAGCACCATCAATAATACCGTTTTGCGCTTATTGGCTGCAATTTGGCTATACACTTAGTTTACCTCTTAATTTCTACTAAAATGGATTAAAATTTAACCGCAGTTGGATTGGCGATCTTTGCAGATTCATCCTCGTCGACTTCAAAGAATTCGCGCTTAGTAAATCCAAGCATACCAGCAAATATGTTTGTAGGAAATACCTGAATCTTTATATTTAGGTCTCTTGCAGAACCGTTATAAAACCGTCGTGACGCCTGTACCTTATCTTCGGTATCAACTAGCTCTTCTTGTAGGTGTTTAAAGTTATCATTCGCCTTTAGATCTGGGTAAGCCTCTGCGACCGCAAACAAGCTCTTCATTGCGCCGGTGAACATGTTGTCAGCTTCTGCGGTTTCTTTAACGCCGTCTGCGCTTAAAAGAGCACTACGAGCTTTAGTTACTTGTTCAAACACTCCACTTTCGTGTTTAGCATATCCCTTCACGGTCTCAATTAGATTAGGAATCAAATCTGCACGTCTTTTAAGCTGAACAGTGATGTCGCTCCACGCTTCATCAACACGCACATTTGCTTTAACTAAACCGTTGTACATGCCTATCACAACAACAGCCAGCACCACAACAATCGCAAGAATTATAAATAACATTTTTTCTCCTTAGTAACTTATACCTATTAGTATAGCAAAATTAACTATAAATATTACGTTTTTGTGGGCGAGGAGGGGCTTGTGCTAAAAGTGCTCGCTCGAAACCAGAGTTTCTCGTTCGGCCAAGCAAGGAAAACTCAAACTGCCACTGGCAGTTTTCGACCCTAGGGTTCAAATCTCGTTCATAAAATATAAACTCCAGACATAAGTCAGGTGTTTATATTTGGTGGGCGAGGAGGGACTTGAACCCTCAAGACCGTTAGGTCACATGATTTTAAGTCGTGCGCGTATACCAATTCCGCCACTCGCCCGTCATGATTTTAATTATAAATTGGAGGTGCGTACGGGTAACGCTCCCGTCTAGCAGCTTTTGCAGAGCTGTGCCTAACTTCTCGGCCAACGCACCATCCGAGTAATTGTATCAAATAATTTCAGTTTCATCTTTTTAGCGCGTCGCTGTGTTCCAACCACATCCCTAAATGACCAATGCAACGAAACAATTCGTGTTCATCTAGTGGTCCATCAGGTCCTTCAGGTATAATACTTCTAACAGCCTCGGGATTAATGCCTCCATCTAATCGAACTCTTTGTGCGAAATAGCGTAATTCTTCAGCGGCTGGCTCGCCCCATACTTGAGCAATCGCCCGAATATCATATTGGCAAATCGGCAAATCATTACCTCTTAGTTCGTGTCGGGTTTCTGGAATTCTTTCAAATTTACTTAACATATCACTCCAATAAAAAATGCTCTTATCGGAGCATTCAAATAATTAATAATTTCGCAAAACAAGCTTATATACTACCGCTAAATTGTTATTAGGTCAATAGTTTGAGAGGGTTACTGCTTCCAATCTGACACTATTAGCTTGTTCCCTTGTTTTTTGATAGATATTTTTTGGCCTTTCCTCCACCCCAACTCTCGCATGAGCTTTATAGGAATAGACGTCGAATACGTTCCAGCATTATTCTGCGTAATAACTCTGGTATCTTCTTGCCCAATTCTCTTTGTACCCACATCTACTCCATATCATTTACTGATTTCACAATATATTTAGATCTTATCACAAAAGCGGATTAAAAGCTGATATAAATCCGCTTTTTCAAATTTAGTTATCAACATCAGACATAGACCAACTCAGCGTTTAAAAACTATCGCAAGTAGAAAACGTTGCCACGGCGAACTATAGCGTTATCACTTTTAATCCCGGCCTTGGCTGCCCCTGACAATCTATAGTCTGTTGATTGACCATAGCTGAACGAGACTTGCGCTTTGCCACCAGAGTTAGAGTTTCGTAAATACCACGTGTTACCTCTGACTATACCTATAGTATCTGTACCGTTGCCATCCCAGTCGCCCACAATAGGGCTGTCACTAGTTTTGCCGTAGCTAAAGCTAATTTCTGCATTTCCACCAGAGTTAGAGTTTCGTAAATACCACGTGTTGCCTCTGACAATACCTACAGTATCGGTACCGTTGCCATCCCAGTCGCCACAAATGGGCACATCGCCAGCTTGACCAAATTTAAACGTAATATCCGCGTTGCCGCCACCATGAGAATTTTTTATATAAAAATTGTTATTGGATGGTCTGTAAACTCCAGGAGTGTCTACTCCATCGCCATCCCAGTCGCAAATCAAACCAATATCTGTTGATTCACCGAAGCTATAGCTACTAATTGTTTCCGGTGCAGGAGTGTTACTTGATGGCTCACCCGCATATGATGGTGCATCATCCCATCTTCCGGCGCAGTTATTGCAGGTTGCGTATATTTGAACTGTCCAAAGCTTATTATTACTACTTTGGTAGCCTGCAGTTCCTACAAAATTGAATCTGTAGTTACCGGAATCATCTATGGTGGCATGATGGCCTGGGCTATTTAGATATTCTTGGAATACTGATGCCGAAGCGCCCATTAGGCCTGCTGAGCCTACATATGATAATCCAACGTTTTCGGCCATTGCTGTCCAGTTAGATCCATCTGAACAGGCATAGGAAACACTAGGTCCATAGTTTGAGTGGTGTAGATTGTCCTTGTCGGACATTGTTTTTGCATGAATTCGTGCGAAATCTGTAATACAGCCAGAGCGGTATAGCGCACCTTTACCGTGTGATGCTCTGTGGTTATTGATTCTATTGTATTGATCTATCTCTACTGAATTACTGAGTCCAGAGCTTGATGCTTGAGAAAATACCAGTGTCAGTGCACCAACGTTAGCAAAGACTAAAGCAAAGATAACCAGTGTGGTTCGTTTGAATTTAGATGCGAAGTTAATCTTTTTGTTTTTGTTTTTGTTTTTGTTGGGGGATTTTGTTGAACGGGTTGAGCGAGTCTTTGGTGCTGTCTTTCTTTTTGCCATTTTAGTTTTCCTCTCCTATATCCAAATCTGTATTGTTTTCTACGCTGTCAGGTGCAGCTTGAGTTTCTGATGGCTGATCGTCGACAAACTCATCATCATCGATTTTATTGGCTGCTCCTTCCTCTGAGGTTTGCGATGTTTCTGATGAATCGATTATACCTGGCGGTGAATCATTCGAACGATCGAATAAAATATAACCACTAACGAACAGCATTACCGTAAGAGCGGCAATGACTAACTTTTCTAGTTTTGACATGGGATTGTCCCTGTTTAATTAATTATACTAATGAGTATAACACTTATGTTCAAATACATAGGCTGTGCAGACAGCTATGTAAACTGTTAATTTTAATAACAATCCGCAATATAAAATTGCACAAAATAAAGACCCCGCACTTGGCGGGGTCTTTATTTTGTGCACTTAGTGGATATTAACCACTTTCTAAATTCTTACTTAAAAAGAAGTTTAGTATTCTTTTGTAGCGCCGTCTGCAATTGCTTTTTCAGCATTGTCTTTAGACATCATTGCACATACAGTTGTTCCGCATGCTTCGTGCTTTCCTTTAGCCATGAAACCACCTTTTGCTGTTTGATGAATTCCTGGTGCAGACAACTCAACACCTTTTTCCTTACACTTTACGCAATATCCTGTAGCCATTTTAGCTCCCTCAAAATTGATTATTTTATAACTTGTTTTATTATAAAGCCTTTTTAGTATATTCCCAACCTAAAGCTAAAAAAGCACAAAGTTTTAACTAGTAAATCATAATGAAATAACTAGGTTACCTTCCATACCTAGCGCTCTATGATTGCCAACGCTACAGTAAAATTTATACGTTTTACCGGCTGCGCTTTGAGGTATTGTGAAGGTAATCGTATCGCTTTGACCGCCATTTATTATTTTAGTTCTCGCTCCGCTAATCTCATCTATCACCCAATCGTGCTTGCCACCACTATTTGTCAATTTCAGTGTTACTTGGTCTCCTGGATTTACATTAATCGTATTTGTTGAATAGCCAAAACTGTACGAATTAACATTAAGTGATTTCTTGCTTACTGTAGATTCTGTCTGGCTACCTGAACTAGAAGGTGTTTGAGCTGCTGGCTCAGATGTATTGGTACTCGAATTTGGCGTATTTGTTGCTGTGCTTTCATCACTAGTTGAAGTTGCAGAATTGCCGCTACTTGGATCTGCCGGATCATCCATAGTTAAAACATTATGCTCATCGCTCGTGCCTTCATGTATTATGACAACATTATCGATAATAAAATCTAGTCCAATGCCTAGGACACTGATATCTCTATCGCTATCTCTATTTTTTAGCAAACCATAAGCCGTAAAAATAACCACAGCAACAACAAATGCTATGACTATGATTAGAGGAGCAAATCCTAACTTATTTTTCTTCATGTATACGACGATTTCTTTTGATTATTATATTCGTAATTATTACGCTTAAATAATACTACATTCAATACGTATTAATAAGTTACGTGTCACAAACGAAACTTAGTAATTAGTAATTCATGATGCTGGTTTCTTAATGCAAATGAAAAACTATATGATTTTGAACCGGAATGGTAAGGTAAACGGCCGTATTATTTATTTTAGATGATGCCGAGAGCTAGAGTCTGTTTCAGCCAAAACCAAATCAAAAACCCCACTTCCGTGGGGCTCTCGATTTGGTGCCGGATAGCTGGCATATTTCTAACCAATACATCAGATGGTATGGATGTATATAAACTCAACGAACTCGTAAATCAGTTTAATTTATCAAGAGACCTACTTGATGTTTAGCTTTAGTGCAGCTTAGCTGGATTTGATGTACTCTTTTTCTTCTATACTCAGTTTTTCAAGTCCATAAGACATTGCCCGTTTAGATAGTAGTCCTTTGTGTCCTTTTAAAAAATCTATGAGACGAGCTTTATCTTTCTTACCTGCTTCACGAATCCAGCTACCAACAGCCAACTGTACATACTCATCAGTGTCATCTGCAAGGATATGTGCAATTTCAAATGTGTCATCTATATCGTTCTGTCTGATGAAGTAGTATGTTGCCACTATGGCTGTTCTGCGCTCCATTGGTTGCTTAGAAGAAGCTAAGTCATAGAGTGGTTTTCGTGATTTATCATATAGGTAGCCACCAATAACGTATGGAGCAGCACGGTCAACTAAATCCCAAGTGTTGATAAACTCGTGTTTGTTGATATATAGGTCATATATTTTCTTTTTGGTATCATCATTAATTTTCTTGTCACGAGCTATAAAATCAAGGATACTTACTGCGCCGACTTTAGCCTCATGAATATCAGACGTGAGTAGTTTCTCAACTTCGTTAAGTGGCATATTGATATATTTTTTTGCAAGCTTAAAAATATCGCCCATTTTTACACCTATTCGAGTGTTTGCTTTGGGGTTATAAAGAAAATCTATACCTGAAATTCTCTCAAGTTCTTCTAAAAAAGATTTTGCGTTCATAAAACCATTTTATCAAAGAAGTTAGTTAGAGTCCTAGTTTGGGTAGAAGCAAAAAACGCCGATTTACTCGACGTTTTCTTGAGGTCATGTTCTGCAATTTATTTGGTGCGCCTTAAGCTACGAAGTTAAAACATTACTTCTTAGAGAAATCTGATATGTAGTGTGATTTAGTTCGCAATTGTTAACAGGAATTTATTTGCTTTTTTAACTACTGAGTTTGATGTATGATTTTGCTGTACTTGGAGCAAGGCAACTGTGTCGGCCGTGGGGATAGAGCCGTCATTTGTAAATTGTACTAATGTTTTCATTGCATTTGCCGATACAATCCAATCTATTTCTTTTGTCGACAATAAATTCTTTAGCCAGTTTATTGTATTTAGTTTTTGCTCATCACTAAGTTTGACCTGGCTGTATATTTGAGCCAAGTGCCATAGTATTGAAGGTTGGCTGCTCGAAGCTAACTCCGTTTGAAACCTGTCTATGTACGACGTGAGCCAATCAGGGTGCTGACGACAGACCTTTTCGATTGCGTCTATTGCGCGCATTCTTACCCAAGGGTCATTGTTAGATAAGCAAGTATACAGTTCATTAAGTCGATTTTTGTCTTTTAGAATAATTTCTATAACTTCATTTGCCCTACCGAGCGAATTCGTTTTACCACCAACTATGAGTATTTCCGAAAATGTTTCTGCCATAACTCAATCATATCAAAAAGAGACGGTTTTATCCGTCTCCAATGGTTCATCTGTGGTGCAAGATAGTTGACGCATTTCAAACGGCGGCTATTGATACACAGAATGATTATAAGCTGAAACATCTTGTTGAAGTGTTTAAATTATCAGGCGATTTAATATAACAATTTAATCTATTCTTGATGAAGGTTTATCAAGTTGCCACAACCATCCTTCAGTACAGCGTCAATACCGCCATAAGGTTGTTCAGTTGGAGTCATCGTAAACTCCACACCTTTATTAGACAGTTCTTTGTACGACTGCTCAATATCTTCCACAGAAAATGTATTTGCAGGCTTTTCAGCATTATACTGTTTAATTTGAAACTCTTTTGAACCTGTTTCCGAGCTGACTTTATCAAGTAAAAGAGCTACTTCTGGATTATCTGGAGATACAATAGAAAGCCAACGTGACTCAGGACCATACGACTCATCCTGCTTTACTATAAAACCGAGTATATTTGTATAAAAATCTAGTGCTTTGTCTTGGTCATCTACATAAATTATTGCAAATTGTATTTTCATAAAGTTATTATATCAAAAATAGATAACCATAGTCATAAATGTTAGAAACTATACTGTTTGAAAAATGTTTGGGTCGTATTGGTGCGGGTGAAGAGACTCTAACTCTCGGCCTCATCCTTGGCAAGGATGCGCTCTAAACAACTGAGCTACACCCGCATATTTGTGATTTTATTGTAAACGAGCATCTTTTGTCCATGCATCCTTGGCCTGGCAAG
>JBBQAZ010000029.1:0-8716 GCA_038316995.1 Saccharimonadales bacterium (SeqCode)
AGCACACATACTGAAAATCTTTGCAAATTAGAGTTCTCAATACTTACTAATGTAACTGCGATGGGGCTATTCAGTGCTAAAGGTTAATTATTTTTAGACAATTCAAAATAGGTTACCGTAAAAGGCAAACCGGGGATGATCTTGAAAGTAACCTTGCCTAGGTAATTATTTGGTGAAGTTTCGACTATTTCATCTTTGATAAAGCGCATCCAAAGGGGATTGCCCTTCAGATTATAGTCCAGCCGTAATACTGTTTTGTCGTCCCGTAGTCCTTGAGCTTCATAAACCTTGAACTTGATTCTATTTCCGTCGGTAAAAGTATTTATCCCAGAATTAGACGCGCTATCAAACGTCTTCCCCATCCATGTATCGCCTAATCCATTAAAGTTCTTTCCCTCATAAAAACCATCGAACTGGGTAGTTGGGATTACCCCTGAATCAAATTTTAACTGGTTGGGGTGATGACTAACTCGATAATTAAGGTAGATGGCTGCGGCAATAATCAAAATGACACATGCTGCTAGAAATAGACTGAATATTATTGCAATAATTTTTAGAGCCTTTCTTATTTTAGCTTGATTATTATTTATACCATTCTCATGTTTCACCAATATATTATCTCATAGACTGAAGCAATCTCTTTACATTGAGGGCCATTGATCATCGATTAGATCAATCTTAAGCATGAATGGAGGGCTGTATGTATCGTTGTTGCAACTAAGCTAAAACGATCGTAATCAATTTGAGCTAATTTTTTCAGCAATTAATTTCGCTGATTCAGCGGGTGTAAATTTTGATGTATTGATTCCAATGGAATCGACAAAAGGCATATGATATTTTATCAAATCATTTGCAATATCTTGCATTACAGTGCGGTCAGTAAGTTTTTTAAATCTCTTTCTTGATTCGTTGTCGACTCTGTTAATCAGATCTTTTTTATTTGCCAGCAATTCAACGAACTGAACTTTTCCTCCATTGTCCTCAATACAACTTATATAATGTCGTACTTTTTCATCGTCTTCGTTTCCTCCGTACACATAGGTAAAGATCAAGTCAGTGTTATTTTTTGCGCA
Organism: Saccharimonadales bacterium (SeqCode); assembly: GCA_038316995.1. Taxonomy (GTDB): domain Bacteria; phylum Patescibacteriota; class Saccharimonadia; order Saccharimonadales; family JAXHNE01; genus JAXHNE01. Next base: position 1,074 of record JBBQAZ010000029.1, read on the forward strand.
GTATGTCAGTACTTCTGTTCTAATTGAATCTACTAAATCATAGTGTGACATTAATTTTTCGGCGTAGATGTCTTTAACGATATCCCTAGATAAGTGGTTGTGAAAGAGAGGAATGCTAGTTAATTCTGATAATTTTTCAGCTATTGTTAGTTTGCCAGAAGCAGGTACCCCATATATAAAAATTAACTTCATTGAATTTAGTTTATCAGACATCGAGTGGGACTCGCCTTGTTTCCGCAAAAGAAAGTTACTTTTGCTAGCAACAACCCAAAATTTGCTCCCAGCAAATTTTGGTCAAGGGTGCCGGGGTTTGCCACTGGCAAACCCGTTCGAGCCCGTCATCAGAACTCTCCCAAATAGAAAACCCCACTTTTCAGTGAGGTTTTCTATTTGGAGGGGCGTATGTATCGCTGTTGCAACTAAATTGCAATTATCAAACCATACACGAATCGCAACATTTACTGTTTAAGTCGTTTTGTTTCAATAGTTTGCCACACTTTTTTTATTGCAGCCACGTAGGGTTCATCTTCCATTTGAACGTCGTTACTTAGTTCAGCGAAAGGTTTAATCGATTTATGCTTATCATTGGTTTGTGTCATCCATGCCGACCATGCATCATGAACATCTTCCCTGGTGACGCTCTGACCCTTCGCCAGTAACAGAACTGCATACATTTCAAATAGTGTATCCACATTTTGAGCTTCTGGTAATTTTTCTTTTGGAACCACAGACTTAATTTTGGCTGCTATGTGTTGAATGTAGTTCATTTAATTATAGTAACAATAAGTACGAATAAATAAATGGCTGCAAACGTCCACGGTATTATTTTCTCTACTGACGTAAGTTCTGCGTATCTTTTACGCCACCTAGAAACTGGGTCTTTTTTTAGGTAATCCCACTCGTCTCCAAATGGTGCTACCGCAAGTTCCTTTTCCATATTCAATATCACAGAATACTTTGCACCATTCAGGTCTCTATAACTCTTAATCAAAACCGCCCAAGTGTAGGAAAGCACCAGACCAACAATGCAGAAGAATATTATTCCAAGATTCTGGTTTGTTGGCGTGTCTTCAAATGTTTTTACAGCAAACCCTAGAAGCGAAGCCAACGCTCCCTGAACTGTTATGAAGAAAGCGTTTGCAGCCGTACGCCTAGCCGATATTCTGTCTGCCATTTCGACAGCCAACTTATAGAGTTCAAAATAGTGTGGGGGCAAGTCTTTTTTAGCCATTTCCTAATCCAATCCATTTATGAAATTGGCAAGACCATCCCATGTCCAAGTGATACACTTTTTACCTTCCATGATTGACGGTTTCGTACGGTCATCCTTGTAGATGTGTAGCCCAACAAGTGGTTTTGATTCTTCTATCGCACACGTGATTTCCCATATTTCGCCATCAGCACTAGGCGTATTCTTGCTTAATAGTGCTATAACGCCGTCACTGCCTTTAATTCTGGTGCGAACGTGTTCCTTCCACTTTGAGTCATAGGGTTCTTTCACTGACATGTCTACATACTCAAAGCTAGTATCGACATGCAAACTTTGACCTTTAATTAGGTCTCTGATTCTTTCGTCTTCCTTCGCAAATGCTATAAAAATCCGTTTAGTTGTTGCCATTTATTTCTCCTTTTGTCGTTTGACGCTAAATACTTAATCTGTTACAATATGAAAAGAGCAATTTGCTGTCGTGGCAATATTATGCTCCCGAAGCCCCTAGTTACAGCTAGAGGGCTTCTTCGTTTTTAGTAGTTATCACACGTTTACCTCCTTTTTCTCTTTTTCTTTTAGTTCAAACACAAACAGCTTGCCGTCTTCATCGAAACCAACATCACGAAGCGGTATTTTCTCGTAGTCGTAGCGATTGGCGTACTTCTTGGCATTTATACGGTTTGCCTTGAAGAAGCTCGTACCAGAGATATAACCACCATAGCCCTGATTATTGATTGCTATCGCTATTGCACCCTCTTCCTTTACGTTAGTGAACTTAATGCCAATGACATTCTTAGTCTTGTCGTAGAAGAGCACGGCGTATTTGTAATCGCTCAGCTTATTGTCCTTGTAAAACTGTGTAGGTAAGCCAATATGACGTGTACCAGTAACAGTGATGCGATTTTCAAATCGCTTTCCCACCTGTGTATGCTTGCTAAAGTTGTAATCCATGCCCACATTGTACTACTTTGTTCGTCTAATGCCAATGATTCGTTTGTAGATAATACGCACCAGAAGCTGATTGTAGTTTTAGTACATTGGCACTTTGTCGCAGTATTTGATAAACTTATACCTGTTATGGTTATTGAACATTGGTTCAAAATACCAAGTTCACTAACAACGAAATCGACTGAGCAGAACACTCATTCTGTATTGGATTTGTAAAGGCAAATGTTCGGCAAATGGGGGTTTATGTTCTATTGATTTCGGCAAAAACAGGAATCGAAATCATCTATGCAAAACAAGCCAGTAGCAGAACACCTACCGCAAGTACGAATAGGCAACCTAAAAGAACAGGGTCTTCTTGATGATGTCTATTGGCAAGACGATTACTATGCTGGCTCAGACGACCCATTTCGCATGTTTGGACAGGTCAGTAACGAGTTCAGGTATACGATGAAAGCATTTGGACATCGCACATTTATTGAGCTTGGGTGGAACATTGGCGATAAAAGGTATCTCAGTAAAGTGAAGCTCGTGAATGACAGACTGAACTTTGGTGGACATCGTTTCTGGTTTGTCTGCCCCACATGCTCAAGCAGGTGCGGAGTGCTTTACATAATTCAACACGTCTGTGGTTGCAATAAATGCTTACAGATTGCCTATACGTCACAGAACAAGACAAAAAACAAACCACCAACACTTGAAGAATTATCAGAGGAGCGAAAACGACTAACAGACGTTTGGCTTGCTCTGTGGAGTAAGGGTCGCTTCTTTTATGATAATCGTCCGACGAAGGATTACCTGAACTACCTGATAATGGCAAAGGAAGCATGGGGTGTGATGTTCCTAAATCCAGAAGCATCCGTTTTAATGTACCAAGCTCATGACACTTTACTTTTCAAACCACCAACCGTGCTTATCAACGGAAAATGAACGATTTTTAGTGAATTAGGAGGGTTTTCTTGATTTAACAGAGGTGGCTGAGTTAGTTTCAAGGTACAAACTAACAAAGGAGTCAGCCCAAATGTCATTTAATTTTCACGCCATAACAACCAAACATGGCTATAAACTTGATGAGGTAGCAAGTAGTCTACAAAAAGAAATACGTAGAGGTAAAGAACGAGAAGCCCTGCATTGGGCGTTAGAAATGATTGAATCTGGCTATGCTCGGTATTGCTTCAAACGACTGAAAATAACAGCAGCCGAAGACATCGGCTTTGCCGACCCATTTTCAATTGTACTGGTAAAAGAACTGCAAGACAGTTGGGAGGCAGAAAAACGCTCCAAAGCCGAAGGGGGTGAAGCAGACAGGCATTACATGACCTTTGCTGTCATTTATCTTGCACGATGCCCAAAGAATCGTGAGATTAACGATGCCATCGCTTACGTTGAGCATGAACGTAGCATTGGCGAAGTACCTGAGATACCAGACTATGCCATTGACGGTCACACTAGCAAAGGACGTGAACTCGGACGAGACAAGATTAAATGCTGGTGGAACTCAGGACGAGTCGTTGCTAACGCAACTGGTGATAACAAGTATTTTGACCTGATGTACGAAGTACAAGGCAAAGATGCGATTGATGGATTCGGTGAGGGCGATTGGCTGAAAAAGGAACAGAAACGCCTGAAAGCTGTTCGTGAAGCTCGTTAGACTCCAAGCTAAACAATATGATGTTGCCGATGTGTTTAGCGGATTGGACGTAAGTGAGGCAACACGTAAAGACTACGAGTATCGTATAACGCACTTCCTGAGCTTCCTACAAAGCGAATCGTTCTCGGTCAATACTTTCCTCAATTACAAACGAAGTCTAGCGGAAAACGTTGCTTATAGCGTCAGTACCAAAAACAAATACCTAACATCTGCTCGGATTTTCTTAAAAGAATTGCACAGACGTGGTGTCATACCGTTTGATACCACGCTCAACGTTAAAAGTTTTAGGCAGAGCAATAAACATAAGGTTGCGGGGCTAGACGATGATGATATTGAAAAGCTCACCTGTTACTTGCAGTCACTTGAACCAACTAAGCAAAACTTACGCCTTAAAGCGATGATTGCACTTCTGCTCTATCAGGGGCTTAGGCAGATTGAGGTTGTGAGGTTGAATGTTGGTGATATAGACTTCTCAACCAAGCGAGCTTATGTAGTCGGTAAGGGTCGTGATGATAAAGAGCCTATATATTTACACCCTGAAACGGTAAAAGCGTTACAAGGCTACCTAAAAGCGTACAAAAAAGCACATGGAGCATTATTTACTCCAATTACCAGACAACCAACCGAAAGATTGACTACACGAGGACTACGCAAAATTGTGCAACAAGCAATGCACCTAGCAGGTATAGACAAAAATGTTCATGGCTTTCGTCATTATTTCACTACGAAACTAATTAAGTCATACAAGGGTGACTTGCTCAGAGTAGCTTGCTACACACGACACCGTTCGATTGAAATGTTGCAGGTATACAACGACAGCGTTCTGGACGAGGCAGATTTACCTAAATACTACGCTGTGTTTGAGTCTGTATATTTCTCCTGACGTAACTTATTGCAAGTGATAGAATAAAAGGGTCTAGATTGGTAACGAGGATTTAATTATCCAGCTATTTCTAGTGGATTGAACTCAAAACTGGGCATCCACTGGAAAAACACAGGGTTCAATCCTTGTTGCTGGTCTAGACACCTACAGTGGGTGTCCTATTTTATTGACACCACTTTAATTAACAAGGAGGTGTCATGAAACGTAAACTTTTAATAACAACAGGTGTCATATTTGTACTATTTATAATCGGTGCAATAGTCGCTGAACCTGCAACAGAAACAAGCAACATTGAGGACGTAGCAACGTCTGAATCCAGCCAAGACGCATCCACGACAGAGCAAGTGTTAGAACAGCCGATGCAAGCAGGAGTTACCCTAGATAACCTTGCTGGCTTCACATTGAACACTGAGGACGACGGCATTTACTCCTTTTCATCAACATCAAGTAACCACTCGCCTACAGTAGCAACAGGATTAGAAAATCTTGAAGGGCATCGTGATTTTTATCCCCTGTCCAGAGAGAAAATAACTATATCGAGCATACCTGTTGAAATAGGTTTTAACGAAGCTGATGATTTTGAAGGTGGTGCGGAAGCCCACTATTCACTCGCCTTTGACTTTACATACAAAGCTGAGGGTATGACAGGTGAGATTAGCAATCTGGACTTCACGTCTGACAAAGCTGGCTTACAGGATACATTGAAACAATTTATTACGGCGTTACAGCGAGTCAATCAATAGACACTGTGCACTTTAGCTTATTCACCAACACTACATAAGCAGTTGATATGGCAGCATTTTCGACATGTCAGTAGCGAATTAGATATTTCCCAATGACTTCTCTATGCCGCCAATGTTAAGATGTTAGTAAGATTTATGAAAAAAAAGTTGCTTGGTAATTATCAATTGAACACCACTATCGAGGGTGATTGTCGTGAGCTAATAAAAAAGCTACCTGACAATAGTATCGATGTTATGGTCACAAGTCCTCCGTACTGGGGTCAACGTACCTCGCTCGGCTCCGGAGTAGAAGATGACCCAAGGGATTTCGTTAGCTTCTTGGTGGAGACTTTTGAAGAGCTCTTGCCAAAATTAAAAGATGGGGCAATTGTTTGGATAAATATCGGGGATGCCTACAATACGCCTATCAATTGGAGACAAGACGACTACACATACAGCACTCTCGGGGCTGATAAAAAAGGTCTGTCTCCTACCAATTCTGCATACGTAAAAAATCGTGCAAAAAGGAAAGCGTTCATCGAGAAAAACGTTCCATGGCTAAGCTATGGTAATCTACTTGCTTTACCATACCGAATGGTTATAGGTATGTGCGATAAAGGATATTTTTACAGGGGTGAAGTTATTTGGAAAAAACTGAATCCTATGCCAGAAGGAAGAGCAAGAAGACCACATAGGGGTCATGAACCTATTTACTTATTTGCAAAGAATCAGAACCACAGCTTCAAAACTAGCCCACCTGTAAAAAGTGTTTGGGAGTTTCCTAATGAAAAAATTAATGGCAAGAAACACTATTCACGTTTTCCATTTGAACTGCCACTGCGTTGCATCGATGCTTATGGGAAAACTGGTGAAGATGTCGTAGTGCTCGATCCCTATTCTGGTTCTGGGACAACAGGACTTGCTGCTCTTGAGCTAGGATGCTCATTTATTGGTTTTGAAATCGACCCAGAACAGGTTGTGGCTTCCAATAAGCGACTTGATGACTATCGTAAACAGACAAAGTTAGTTTGAGTTGCTGAAAATCTTCCTTGCTTTTAGTACGTCTTCATAGAACATGTCCTTAGTGTTTTGAAAGTCACAGGTCAGGATATTAGCGATAGCTTTCTGTTCTTCGGGTGTGGGTCGAGTGTTAAGGTTGTATGAGTAACAGTTACTAAAATAACCATCTTCCTCAATGTCTTTTCGCTTGGCACTTCTTTTATCGATTTTCGCGTCTTTTGTTAGACCTAACTCACCCTTGTTTATGGGCATCTTTGCTGGTCCACTCTTGCAATCCATAGTCCATAGGGGAGAAAAATATCCGGCTTCAATAAGGTCTTTGCTCATTGGAACATCATCTGTACGCCTCTCTGCAAAACTTGCCTTAACATGAACTACGCCAAAAAGAGTCTCTTGGTTGTTTATTGTAGTCGTAAGGAGAACGTCTGCTTTATCTGCCTCCATGCGGCTTACTGATTTTACTTGGTCGAGAAGTTTTATTTTTGTCGAGTTGTCAGCGATAAATAATCTAATACCCTTTTCGGCTAAGGCATTTTCATAGTGCCTGACTAGAACAGTCTCCAGTGCCCATCCAGCTGTTCGCTTCCAGCTTTGGTCGAAACTCAATCTTGCTTCTACGGCTGGGTGATTAAACGGGTCCAGAAAAGCCCTGTATATCAAAAACCACCAGAGGTCTGATGGGTTTGCCTTAGGCCATAAACTAACAGCTTGTAAAAATGCATCGGCAACTGCACGTGCTTTAATCTGCTGACTATTATCGCTTGAACCAGAGAGGCCATCTCTAAGCGTAAGTAGAACTTTATCAAAATCACTTAGCGAGGCGTCTTTAAGCCTGTACTCGGCATCATGACGACCATACGGAAAACTTAAAATTAAATCTTGTTTGTCCTCGATAGCATCGAACTTTCTTATGAGTTCAGTCTCAGGGACACCTTTAAGCCCTAATTCTTCTAAGGACACGCCTAGTTCTCGTATAACAGACAAGAAAACATCCAGTCGGGGAATTGATTTACCGTCCTCAAACTCTTTCACCCAGCCAGGACCCAAAATTAGCTTCTTTTCAAGTTCATCAGTCGAAATACGTTTTGCTTGGCGTATATTCGCTAGTTGGGCTAGTATTTTGTATAGTTCTGATTTTTCCTGCATGGTTTAATGATACCGCATCGAATACAATAGACATCTAATTTCTCATAAATCTAATTACAAGAACTT
>JBBQAZ010000030.1:0-8407 GCA_038316995.1 Saccharimonadales bacterium (SeqCode)
TTTCGTTTGTCGCCTTTAGCCATAGAATACAACTTTAACAGATTAGAATTAATAAATCAACACTTTTGGAGCCACCTGTGAGATTTGAACTCACGACCCCCGCCTTACCATGGCGATGCTCTACCCCTGAGCTAAGGTGGCAAATCAGATTAAAGTATAGCTGTTGTTTGCAAATGTGCAAAATCCTTAAGCATAGTCATGCATTTCTGTAACTTTATCAATTATTTCATCATCATTACTACCAGATACAATATGCGCAAATTCGTCATATAAAAGTCTTGTAGATTTACTGTCATATACTGCTTTTACTTCAGCCACTTGGACAGTACTATCCAGTAAGGAACGTTTGATTGGCTTCATTTGTACAAAGTCATACTTCCCTCCGTTTTGAAGCTCAGCTTGCATTGCCAGCGAAACAGTTTGTCTTGATACCCCAAGCGGATATAAAAGTCGCCAGTCGCTAATTAAAGGATCCGTAACATACAATGATCCTTCGGATAGAATTCCTATTCTTTTTATATCAACCAGACCACCCAAACAAGCAAGCCTTGCAATTGCAAATTTTTGAGATATGTCGTTACTTTTCTGCTCATCTTCAGCCATGCAGCTTGCAACGGCGCGGATAGAATTATCACTAAGGCCGTCGAACCTACGACGAATTACTACAGGTAAGATTTCGTATGTTCCTGAATCTATGTCAATTTTGTTTGCCATATATTCTTACTATAACTCAGTACATCTACAAAGCCACTAATTTAATATTACGCCGAGCCTAGTATTTTTAAGTTAAAGTAACTGCACTGATGCAGGGTGTAGGATTCGCCTAAATGTGCTCTCGCTTCAGCTAAAGCTGCGCCCTGGGGCCAAGCATGGAAAACTCAATATGCCCCTCGTGCATATTGCGCCTATCGGTTCAAATCCAACAATGTAAATTCCTCCATAGCTGACCCAGATGGGTCTGCGACGGAGGATGGTGCAGTATCTTGGCTGAGGTTAGAACTATTTTGACTTTCTGAACGGTTCAATAGCCCCGTGCAATTCATCCTCGGTTTCAAATCGGTGACTTGAAATTAGTACTGAAGCGAACTGTTCATATATCAATCTTTCTTGGTCAGCCGTAACGTGTAGGTAGAACTTATGCTCTCCTTCCGCTAGTTCAGGCCTAAATACTTTTATGTAACCGCAATACTTGCCATCGGTGCCCTTAAACACGTCGAGATTAGCGCCATCTTCACCTATATAACCTTCAATATCACCATAATCCACTGGATACGTTACTCCTTTAAGTGGATAGTCACCGACATCTCCAAAATCTTTGTATTCACCAGCTCGTTTCTCTACTCGAAAGTTATCAAACGGATTTGTTTTCATACAATATATGATAGCAGTAAAAACAAAAAGACTTCCGAAGAAGTCCTTCATAGTGCTTATGGTTTGGTGCAGGGTGCAGGATTCGAACCTGCGAAGGCATAAGCCATCAGATTTACAGTCTGACGTGTTTGACCGCTTCACTAACCCTGCCCAGTAGTAGTCTTTTGCCTACTTAAGTATTTACAAAAGCTTACTACTGGGCCTGCTAGATGTACTTTTATATCATTTAGAAATGTCATCATTACACTAAATAATGATAAATTAAAATCATGGAGCCACCTGTCGGATTCGAACCGACGACCTACTGTTTACAAAACAGCCGCTCTAACCAACTGAGCTAAGGTGGCATAATTATTTACAATGTTAAGGAACTGAAGTTAAGGCAACACAATTTGCATAAAGTACCGCAAAATTGTAGCAAATACTCTGTTAATTAGCAATTATGAACTATTCCTTAAATGACAACCCTGCGACCTGGACGTTTAACGCGTTTTTTACTTGAACCAGCAGGCTTTATCATTTTCTTAAGCTTCTCATCTACCTCATCTGCATTTGATAGCATCCCAAGCCCTTCATAGGCTTTCCTAAGCAATATAAAGCTTTCATGGCTTGGTTCTAGTTCTGTTGCTTTTTTAAGCTCAGCAAGCATTAGCTTTGCATTTCCTAACTTTTCTTGAACTTTAGCATAAGCTATATGTCTGGCGGCAAGACCGTCTTCAAGCCTTAAGGCATGTTCAAAAGCTGTTGCAGCCTTTGTATAATTCTCTGTTTCATAATATATCAGGCCAAGGTTGTGCAGGCTGGACGCGCTTGGATCAATGCTACTTGCAATTTCAAAGCAGTCGATCGCGTCCTTGTACTCCTTTTGCTTTGCATACAAAATTCCAAGTCGGTTATAGGCGGCTGCGTTCGTCTGGTCGATTTTAAGAATAGTTAGCAGTGCTTTTTCGGCACGCAAAAAACGGTTCTCACGCATTCCTTGATGTGCAATATCCCACAATTTTCCAAGTTTATCGCTTATAACACTCGTAACAACAGACTCTTCTTGTCTTGCTGCAAGATTACGAATTGCCATAGCACCAAACCCCGCCAAAACTACTAGTTCAAACATGTGGTGTCAGTATACCATTACAAAGCTAAAAATACATCGACGAGCACAAGCTTTGTGTTTACGTTCATCAGTAGCGACTTTTGAGCTCCAGCAACTATTTTTCTTTTTTGTGTCAACATTTTAACAGATGAATTTGAGGTTGAAGGAGCATGGGAAACTGCTCTGAGTATATCCTCTAGCGCGTTACAGACATCTATTGCCATAGGTTTATTTTTTGAAAGAGTATCAATTCTAGTTAATCTATCAAAAACAGACTCCGCGAGAATCTTTTTCGCTTCATTAATTGCATCGGTGTATTCTGCAGATTCATCATTTAGAAGTGAGAATAACTTACCAGGTGCGCCATCGGCAATGCTATGCATCTTTTTAATCTGATCAATGCTTGGTAATAAAGATTCATAGTAATCCAAAGCTTCTTCAAGGCTAATCTTTCCAATGTGCAAGACTAATACACGTGAAAGTATAGTTTGGATAATGTGTTGTTTGCTAGACGCTAAAATAAAGAACCTTAATCCCCTTGGCGGTTCTTCAAGAATCTTAAGCAGTGAATTCTGAGCTTCGTTGGTCATTGATTCACTAGATTCTATTAAAAGCACCCTGTTAGAATATTCGTGTTGCCGCAGCGACAAGCTACGCTTTAGCTCTCTAACTTGATCAATTGTTATAGAAGATTTTTCCGGAGAAAGTTTAGTAATGAGTATATTATTTGTTATTTTCAATTGTGCTTCAATAGATTCAGAAAGTTGATTAACTTCCGGTCCAATCAGTAAGGCAGCATGCGTATCACCTTCCATAAACCGCTGGATATCACGTTTAAGTTTGCTGCCTAATAATCCTTTCACTCGAGAGGACTCAAATACGACTTAAATATATCGGGAATTTTGGATTCAAACGTATGTTTTTTGTCACCTGGGAGCATAATTTCTAGCTTGTGTGCGTGTAGCATCAGCCGTTCTGTATCCTCTCCCTCATAAAGTCGATCCCCAACAATTGGGTGTTTTAGGTGTGCTAGGTGCACACGCAGTTGGTGAGTTCTGCCTGTTTTAGGTTTTAGTTCCACGAGGCTATACTTTTCATTATTCTTCAAGACTATGTACTGAGTGATAGCAGCTTTGCCCTGTGCGCCAACACGAAACGTCTGAGGCTTTTTAGGATTTCGTTCTATTGGCATGTCAATAATTGCCTCTGGATCGTCTAATGTACCCTCAATAACCGCCACATATATTTTACTGACCATTCTATCTGCAAACTGTTTTTGCAAATACTTCATAGTTTCCTGGTTTTTAGCACATATCATTACCCCGGATGTTGCACGATCCAGTCTATGGACAATTCCCGATCTTTCCCCTGATTCTCCACTAACTTGTCGCATAAATGATGCGACAGAAGGCTCATACCAGTAGCGTCCACGTGAATGGCTGATTACTCCAACTGGTTTATCTATGACGACCACATTTTTGTCTTGATATATTATAGGTAAGTCAATATCTTCAATCTTTTGAGCTTTGTCTAAATCTATATGTAGCTCTAATGTGTCGCCTTCTTTTAATCTGTATCCGGCCTTACTAGCCTCGCCATTTACAGTAAATTCAGCGTCGGCAAATAGCTTTTGTATGTATGCTCTACTAAGTTCTGGAAAAAATGAGCACGCATAAGTGTCTGCCCGCTCGCGTCTATGTTCATTATCTACAATAAAAGTCTTCATACGTTAACGTAAACCAACGGCTTTTTGTACTTTTAGTAAAGTCATGTTTGCCTGACCCCTTAGCATCTCTTCACTTGTTTCAAGTTTTTTAAGTAGTACTTCGTCGTTCACATTAGTCAGCTTTGCTTGAAAATCACTTAAGAAATCGGCAACCTTATTACCAACTGCAACTTTAAATGGTCCGTACTGATCTTGCCCAATGAATTCATCTTTATCGCCACCAAGATGTTCGTAAATGTCTAATAGGTTAGATATACCTGGTTGTTTTTTATAATCATAGTTTATTTTGGCTTCATTATCTGTTGCCGCAGACATTACTTTCTTTTTGGCTGTTTCTGGGTTTTCACTTAAGAACAGTACCCCCTTGCCAGTTTCATCTGACTTGCTCATTTTTTTAGTTGGATCCTGTAAGTCACGAACACGCAGGCCTTGATCTTTACCAAAGAACTTATGTTGATCATTTACTGCCTTTGGAATCACAAAAAGTTCACCAAATTTTGCATTCATACGTCCAGCAATATCCCTGGTAAATTCAATATGCTGAGATTGATCATCGCCAACCGGCACGTAGCTAGCACCATAAAGCAATATATCGGCTGCCATTAACACTGGGTAATCAAAAAGGCCGACACTTATCCTGTGCTCACCAAGTGTGTCGGCTTTGTCTTTGTACTGGGTCATTCGGCTCATTTCACCCATACCAGTAAAGCTATTCAAGATAACGGTGAGCTCGCTGTGAGCCGCAATATAGCTTTGTCGATACAGATTGATTGAATCATTTTCCAAATCTAATCCAGCAGCCGTAAACAAGCGTGCATTGTTAAGTATCTGATCCAGTAGTTGGCTATGATCAATTGGCGTCGTGAAGCTATGTAGGTCTGGAATAAACAAATTTATCTGGTAATTTTCAGATTTTGAGTGTGCCATATCAACAATAGGCAACAAAGCGCCTAAATAATTACCTAGGTGCAGATCATTGTTTGCTCTCAGACCAGTTAAAATAACATCTTTACTCATAATAACTCCATTATAGACTATTGTACTCTCTGTGAGGCTATGATTCCGTCTATACATAATTCTTGAGCAGCCTTGTAGCTGATATCGTATGCTTGTGTAATTCTATAACGCGCTTCACCTACGTTCTCAATAGTTATCGGCAACAAATCAGCAAGCAATTGCTCTGCGCAGCTTAACATTTTTTCTTGTATATTTTCTATACTCATTATTACTTCCTTTTCATTACATTAAAAAACCGCCTAGTGTGGGCGGTAATAATTTTTATTTTATGAATTTTCTAAATATAGATACTTAGTACGAATACCGCCTCTTTAAAAAGTCGGTAAACCAATAATTTGCACTACAACGTATATCTATTGACATAATCTATATATTACCACATCTGTCAAGTAATAAATCTTAGACTATTAACCGATTATTCTATAACCCCTGACTAAGAATAGCCAAAAACCACACCAGCTATTATAAAATAGACAAATAGGTGCAATGTACCGCGATCAAATGAATATCTCTGTTTGATGATTACGTGCGATACAAAGCCATACGGTACTGTAAACAATAAGACTAATGTTAGATTTTTTATGGACGGCAACAATACACAGCCTACAATGCTAAGAACCAAAATCCAATCGTCGCCCTCGTGTACTATCTTTCTATAAAAAGAGAACACCCGCTCTGTAATAGAAACGGGTGTTTGGTGAGGCTTCATGCTTATTTGATTAACGTTTTGTGAACTGTCTTTGTTTACGAGCACCCTTAAGCCCAAACTTCTTACGTTCTTTCTTGCGAGGGTCACGTCCAAGCAGGCTAGCTTTTCTGAGTGAACCTTTAAGGTCTTCATTCTGAATTGCCAATGCTTTAGAAATTCCTAGCCGAATCGCTTCAGCCTGTCCATGCTGCCCACCACCAGCAACCATAACGCTGACATCATATTTTTTCCGATCAAGCTCTAATACAGTAAATGGTTTATGTACATCTTCGTCTAGGTATTTACTGTCATCGAGAAATTCATTCAGTGGCTTCCCATTAACGATAAACTTTCCGGTACCACTCATGAGTCGAACACGGGCTGTTGCAGCTTTACGTCGTCCGAGTGCGTAAGTGTAGTGCTTTTTGTCTGCCATTACTTAATATCCTTAATACTTAATTTCTTTGGCTTCTGAGCTTCATGCTCATGCGTATCGCCGGCATAGACTTTTAGTCGGGCTAAGCGACCATCACGAAGTTTGTTTGCCGGCATCATTCCGCGAATTGCGTGGGTGATAGCGGCCGTTGGATCTTTTTCCATCTGTTCGGCAAGTGTACGTTGTTTGATTCCGCCAGGGTAACCACTGTGTCGGTAATAAATTTTTTGATCAAACTTCTTGCCTGTTGCTTGTACGTTTGCAGAATTTACGAGAACCACGTTGTCACCACAGTCAATGTGTGCGGTGTATTGAGGCTTTCCTTTGCCCATAAGTAGTTTTGCAACACGCGTTGCAATACGACCGATTGGAGCTTCTGAAGCGTCGATGACGTACCATTCGCGAACTACATCTGCTGGTTTTGCGCTATAAGTTTTCATTATTTAGTCACTTTCTTCGTTGCGGCTTTTTTTGCTACAGTCTGTTTAACGGGCGCTTTCTTAGTTGCGGTCTTTAGCTCATCGTCCTTATTCTTCTTTTCTACTACAACTTCGTCTGCAATAAAACTAACACGAGCCATTTGAGTATTATCACCACGGCGTAAGCGTGTCTTTACAATACGTAGGTGACCGCTGGAGCGTGAAAGCATTTTTGGAGCAAGTTCATCAACAAGTTTGTGGGCACTTTCTATAGTTTGAAGTTTTGCAATAATCAGACGTCGATTATGAAGATCGCCTTTTTTTGCTTTGGTAACAAGCTTTTCCATATATGGAACTATTTCTTTAGCTTTTGGCAACGTAGTTTCAATTGCTTCATACTTCACGAGTGAATCAGCAAGGCCTTTAATAAGTGCACGACGTTGGTCGCGTTCTCGGCCGAACTTCCTTCCTTTATAGCCATGACGATGCATCTTAAAGCTCCATCTCCGCCATTTTATCTTTAACTTCGTCTAAAGCTTTGCTTCCGAAACCTTTAAGTTCGCGTAATTCAGAATCACTTAGACTGAACAGGTCTTTTAGTGTGTGAATATCATTGTTGATCAAAGCGTTAGTTGTTCGAGCTGAAAGATTCAGGTCTTCAATAGAAGTCATAAGTTCTTGTGGTTCATCTGATCCGCCTTCGCCGTCTTCTTCAAATGTAGCAGCTGTCAGTGGTGCAGCAGCTTCAACTTTTGTTGAGCCTGCAAGTGCAGAATATTGATTAACGAGTATAGCTGCAGCTTCTTCAAAAGCGTCACGCGGACTAATTGTCCCATCGGTGTCTACAGTGAGCAACAACTTATCGAGGTCTGTTATTTGACCAACACGAGTGTTTTCCACCTTATATCTCACGCGCCGTACTGGAGTAAACACTGCATCGAGTGCAATCATGTCACTACCTTTTTTGTTTGCGCTTTCGTCTATCGTGCGATATCCACGGCCTGTTTCTACGACAATATCTATAGTTATGTTGGCTTTTGCATCATCAATAGTTGCAATAACTTGGTCAGGATTAACGACTTCTACGTCTGCATTGAGTTCAATATCTTTAGCAGTTACAGGGCCTTTACCCTTTTTAGTAAGTCGTAGTGTCTGGGCTTCGTCTCCAAATACACGGAAACGAATATTCTTAAGATTTAACATGATATCAACAACATCCTCTTTGACGCCATCAATAGTAGTAAATTCGTGTGATGCTCCTTCAATTTTGAATGAAGTAATAGCAGCCCCAGAAATACTAGACAATAGTACGCGGCGAATGCTGTTTCCAAGTGTCATGCCGTAACCGCTGTGGAGTGGTTCTACTGTGAACGTCGCACTGGTGTCGGTGTGATCGTCAATGTTGACGAGCCCTGGTGTGTGAATGTGTTTTGACATAAGTACTTATTCCTCCTTAGCGTGAATAGTATTCGACGATTAGTTGTTCATTAATGTCTGGCTCTGCCTCGTCGCGGGTAGGGACGCCAGTTACTTCAAATGCAATCTTCTTGCGGTCAACTTTCATCCAAGATGGGATTTCAGATGGCGCAGGACTATTGTCTTCAAGTTTCTTAAAATATTCATTCTTCTGACTCTTTGGTCGAAGTTCTAGCTTATCGCC
>JBBQAZ010000031.1:0-8027 GCA_038316995.1 Saccharimonadales bacterium (SeqCode)
GAGCAAGAAGGTCGCCTATCTCATTTGGCACACTTGAAGGCTAAGATTCTAGACGTTTATCGGACGTTATGGTCTCAGGATTTATTTGTGGCGCTGTTTGGGATTTTTCCAACGTTGATGGTCCGCCGCCGCTGGACTGAGAATCTGAATGTTGTTCATGGTTGGTCTCTGGATTACTGTTTTGGCTTTCAGTATCGCTACCTTCTGGCGATGTAACTAGAACGTCTTTTTCCGTAATATTGCCGTTGCGTTGATGAAGGGCTTTCTCCGATTTCTCGTCATTCGCAGGCTCTTTGTTCGACTTAATAGGCTCAAACAATATAAGAGGAACTGTTCGTTTTTTTGTCAGTCCATTTTCGTCATCTTCAGTTGGCTCACCACCGAACATTCGTCGCATAAACTTTTGCCAGCGAGAACTTTTCCCCTTTTTTCGTTTTTTAGATTTTTCATCATCTTCATTTTCCGCGTCTACTTCTCCGTTACGGCGCAAAAAATCAATAATCGACTCGAATCGATTACGCTCAGGTTTTTCATCAGTTTCGTCAGATTCTTGCCTCGCAAAGAATCGTTCCTCATTCATAGTGTATATTTATACAATATCTAGAGAGTTCTTTCAACTACTTCTCTTGTAAAGACTTCGATTCGATCGCCGTCTTTAATATCAAGTTTTGAAGTAGTGGCAAGACTAATTCCGCATTGTTCGCCTTCTATAACTTCCTTGGCTTCTTGCGGTCCACGCTTAAGGTTCGTGACTTCAGCTTCGGCTATCAGTTCTTTATCGCGGTAAATCTTCGCTAACGCCGGTGTAATGAGCTTGCCTTTTGTGACTTCACCTCCGCAGATTACTTCAGTCTTGGTAGTCTTGAAAACGGCAAGTACCTTAAGCTTTCCTGCTGGCGTTTCTATGACTTCTGGAGGAAGCAATTCGCTTAGCTCTGATTTAACATCGTCAATAAGCTCATAAATCACTTTGTAAAGTCGAACTGAGGTTTTATCACGATTAACGGTTTGACGAATACTTGTTGGCAGCTCGACATTAAATCCATAGACAATCGCGCCACTTGTAAGAGCTAGGTGTGCATCGTTTTCGTTTATAGCACCAATACCGGAACTTACGACTCTTACTGCAACTTCTTTTGTGTCTAGACTCTTAAGGCTGTCGATTACGGAGGTGAGGGATCCTTGTACGTCAGCCTTCACAATTATGTTCAATTGATGAAGGTCTCTGGAGCGGTTCATGATGCTTAGTAGATCTGCGCCTGAACCGGCTCTTGAAGACGCCTTGCTCTTTTGATTGCCGGTTATTTCTGCAACTTTGCGAGCTTCTTTTTCGTTTTTGACGGTTACAAATTCGTCGCCAAATGCGGGTAGCTCTTTAAAACCAGAAATAATCACAGGCGTGGATGGTCCAGCTTTAACGAGAGGCTTCCCTAAAGTATCTTCTAGGTTTCGCACGCGGGCATAGGTGCTACCAGATACAATGAAGTCCCCTGTTTTTAATTCTCCACCTTCTACGAGTGCAATGGCCATTGGCCCACGACCTTTTTCTATATGAGCCTCAATAATAAGCCCTTCTGCTGGAATATTCACATCAGATTTAAGATCATCTACATCTGCTGTTAGTAGCACCATATCAAGCAATTCTTTTATACCATCACCAGTTTTAGCTGAAACTTCCTGAACTGGTGTATCGCCGTCTTTCCAGCCATCCCACATGATGCCGTGTTCGCTTAGCTGACTATACAATCTATTAACGTCGGCCCCGTCCTTGTCCATCTTGTTTGCGGCAACAATCAATTTTACGCCGGCTTTCTTGGCAAAACGAATCGCCTCAAGCGTCTGAGGCTTTATACCATCGTCTGCAGCAACTACAAGTACCACAAGGTCGGTTAATAGTGCTCCGTGCTCCCTGAGGGCTGCAAATGCCTCGTGGCCAGGTGTATCAAGAAACGTTATAACCCTGTTATCATGGGTAATCTGGTAAGCAGATATATGCTGAGTAATACCACCGGACTCGCTTGCAGCAACATCTGCCTTTCTAATTGCATCAAGGAGTGACGTTTTTCCGTGGTCTACATGACCCATAACAGCAATAACTGGTGGGCGCGTAGTAGCATCTTTGCTGTATTGTTTCTTTTTGCGTGTTGGTGCGTCTGATTCTGATGCTGACTTTCGCTTCAGTTCTACGTCTAAATCCATTTCCTCAAGGATAATTTCGACGGTATCGTAGTCAAGTGACTCGTTTACTGTCGCCATGACACCGTTCTTCATTAGCTCAGTTATGAGCTGTGTTACGGGCATTGCAAGTTCTTCAGCCAGATTACCGACAGTTATATGGTCTTGTAATTCAATTGTTCGTGCCATATTTGTCTCCTTTCTGGCTAATAGTTAACTTCGCTTATTTAGGCACCTTTTAGACTAAGTGCAATTTTGCGTGATTCAGTATCGATATCGATAACCTTAAATTTCTTCTTTTCATTCAGTTGGAAGATTTTCTCTGGATCAACGCCTTCACCCTCGCCCATTTCACTCACATGTACGAGCGCTTCAACAGACGAGCTTAACTGCACGAATGCGCCGAATGGTGTGATTCGAGTAATCTTACCCTCGACGCTGTCACCTTTTTTGAATGATTTTACTTCGCTCAGCCATGGATCGTCCTGCATTTGTTTAAGACTTAAGCTAAGGCGATCTTTATCGATTGAGATAATCTTTGCTTTAACAGTTTGACCGACTTTTACGTAGTCTTTTGGATCTTCTACTCGATCCCATGAAATTTCAGAGATGTGAATCAATCCTTCTATTCCATCGACGTTTACG
This sequence comes from Saccharimonadales bacterium (SeqCode), assembly GCA_038316995.1. Classification (GTDB taxonomy): domain Bacteria; phylum Patescibacteriota; class Saccharimonadia; order Saccharimonadales; family JAXHNE01; genus JAXHNE01. The sequence continues at coordinate 2,821 of JBBQAZ010000031.1, forward strand.
AATGCGCCGAAATCTATAACTCCAGTGATAACTCCTTCAACGCCGTCACCAACCTTTAATTTGGCAAATCGATCTTGCATATCATCTTTGATTGCTTCTTTTTCAGAGAATATAAGCTTATTTTCTTTTCTACTAATATCAAGAATCCTAACGCGGATTTCATTATTGAGTAGTTTGTTCAGCTTTTGTAGAATTTCATCTTTATCTGCACCAGATACGCGTGGATAGTGCCCAGCTGCTAGTTGAGATACGGGTAAGAATCCACGAATTCCTTGTAGTTCTACTAACAAACCACCTCTGTTTGCATCATATGGGTTAACAGATATGATGTCTTCTGCTTCAAATACTTTCTGCAGTTCATCCCAACCACGATCTTTTGCAGCCCGGCGCATACTAAGCAACGCGTAACCGTCCTCAATCTCTGGGTCAACAATACTTGCGGTAACCTCTTGTCCCTTTTCAAGTTTTTGGCCGTGACCAATCTCTCGGCGCATTACTACACCTACACCATTCGCACCAAGATCTAACCAGATCTCGTGCTTCTTAACAGATATGACCGTTCCTTCGACCACATCCCCTGATTTAAATTGCGCAACCTCATGAGCAGCCAATAGCTCATCCATAGTCACTGAACTAGTTTTTGACATGTTTTACATGCCTCCTTATATAAACTGCGGCAACTCGTAAGTTGTTTTTCCGATCAGATTTAGCTAATTATATCTGTTTCACCCCTAAAAAGTCAAACGCTCGTAATGCTTTGCATTATGCTAGACTTGAACTATGTATTTAGGGGTAGATATCGGGGGAACGAAAACACTGCTGGCTGTCTTTACAAAAGACGGGGCTTTAAAGCAGACGGTAAAATTCAAAACGCCGGTTTTGTATGATGACTTTAGAGACGAATTACAAAAAGCAATCTCTGAACTTCATACTAAAAAATTCAATCTATGCTGCGTGGCTATTCCAGGTAAAGTTGACCGTGCAAATAAAATTGGAGTCGCATTTGGCAACCTACCCTGGATGAATGTCCCAATAGGATCAGACGTTAAAAACGTTGTAAATTGTGAAGTAATTCTCGAGAACGACGGTAATCTTGCGGGGTTGTACGAATCACGACAAGCTCCAGAATTTAGGAAAGCAATCTACTTAACTGTCAGTACTGGCATTGGTAGTGTGTTGGTTGTTGATGGTAAAATTCAAGAAAGCACGCAAGACGCTGAGGTTGGACATATGTTATTTGAACATGATGGTAAACTTATGCGCTGGGAAGAATTTGCATCGGGAACTGCGATAGTTAAAAAATTCGGCAAACTAGCCAGTGAAATTGATGCCGACGACTCAAGCACTTGGTATATCATTTCTCACAACATTGCTATCGGGCTCATTGATGTTATTGCAACACAGACTCCTGATGTGGTCATATTTGGTGGAGGTGTGGGAGCACACTTTGATAAGTTCAAAGATCGGCTACTTGAAGACCTCAAAATTTATGAAAACCCTCTCCTGACAATCCCTGTTATTATCAAAGCAACTCATCCAGAAGAAGCGGTCGTTTATGGCTGCTACGAAATGGCGAAAGACGCTAATGAAGAGTCTACTTCGTAAACTAATAGTTGAGTACCCTGAGATAAATTTCTCCGAAGGCGATCATTTTTACTGGTCGCCAAAAACAGTAACGATTACCTACTCATACGCGCCTGAACACGACATGAAGGACGTTACCCTCCTGCATGAACTAGCCCATGCGCTACTATCCCACGCTTCATTTACGACAGATTTTGAACTACTTCTTATGGAAGTTGCTGCGTGGGATAAGGCTCTTCTAATTGGCAAACTGTACGCCATAGATATTCCAGAAGATCATATTCAAAAGTGCCTGGATACTTATCGTGACTGGCTCCATCTTAGGAGTACCTGCCCAGCCTGTACTTGCAACGGGCTACAAAACAAACAATCCAGAGAGTACAAATGCCCAAATTGCACAGCAACTTGGAGTGTATCTGCATCTAGACTTTGCCGACCATACAGACAGGTTGCAAAAATAAAAACACCCTAGAAATATAGGGTGTTTTTATTACAAAGAACGGCTTATTTATGCAGTCTTCTTGGTGCGACGTGAAATACGTCCACCTTTTGCGCCAGCAATGCGTGCAAGGTCACGATTAGCGTAAAAACCACCTGTTTTACCACGCTTACCACCTTTTGCACCGATTTTTGCGTAAAAATCAGCACCGTACTTTGATTTGTTTGTTGCAGCAGCAGCTTTGCCGCCATCTTTTGTTCCAGCCATGTGAGACCTCCATTATTAATATCCTCGATGGAAACAAAAAGAGGGGCAAACATTGCTGTCCGCTACCCTCTTTCGTTCTTTCGAATGTGCTTATGATATCACTACATTGCGCTCATGTCAATAAGTTTGAATCGTTTACCGCTGGTTAGTTGTATTGTTTGACTCCTGGGTGCTTTCTGGGGCTGCGTTTCCCTCTGTCTGACCAAGATTAATTGGCGCTACTTCTATTATTTTTTTAGTTGTTGGCCGGTAAAGAATTGCCTTACCTGAAGTTGCAAACAACAATACTTTGTCTCCGTTTTGTGCATTCTTAAAGAAGGCTTGTCCTTTTACTTTTTCAGCATCAACAACAGTTGCTACGGTTGGGGTTTCGTCTGCTGGTAACTCTAAAAATTGCCCTACTTCTTCTTTAAGTTTCATGGCTTCATCATCAACTGCTTGTTTTTGCTCAGGTTGTTGAAGCGACGCAACCTGCTGTTCTAGCTTTTGCTTGTCTTTATTATTTTTGGCTGTGTAGCCAATAAAAAGAAGGATAATTATGATGACTATTAGTAACGTTCTAGCGTTAGGATTTGCTAATAATGAACTTATCTTGTTGTTACTACGAGGACTAAAGCTAGTCTGTTCTGTGCTGTAAACTGGCGTCTCTTGATTTGATTGAATTTGCTCAGCAGAGCTATCGATTGAATCGTCATCAGCTATCGGCTCATTAACATGAATACTCGCCATATATATCTCCCTTAAAATACTTAAGCTTAATTGTAGCCCGGGAATTCAATATAGGCAAGATTACTGTTGAACAAACGTATTCGGAGCTTCAACACTTGTCGTGGTCCAGGTAAATTGGAGTTGTTCAGCTGCTGGAGTCTGAAGAATGATATCAAAACCACTGCTCGTCACGTTGTTATACGCGTAGTTAGCGAATTTACCGCCGCCAATAGACACTGTGATAATTGGTGGCTGCGAGAATGGCTTAGAGAATGAAACGTGCACAACAGATGCACCCATCTCAATCACGGCGTAACCGGCTGTATTGTTGTTGAATGTCGCTGTTCCCCTAAAGAGCGCGTCACCCTCAACCAACAAGCTATCTCCGAATGTAACAAATTTATCAAAGAATGCTGTACCGCGGAACTCTGCAGGCCCATCAACAATCACTCCTCCACCGAGGAAGGTGTCAGTATTTACAGTTAATCTTCCGACTGTTAAGTCACTTAAATCAATACTTTGGCCATTTTGTTCGATTCCAGTTTCCTCGAGTGTAGCTACTTGTTCTGATAGCGCTGCTACCTGTTGCTGAAGCGAGCTAACATCGCCACCTAGTCCCGCGGAAATAATCGCATTACTTACAGCTACCATTATCTGTCCTTCACCAGCACCGCTAAAGCCTGTGACTGCAATTCCGATTGTGGCGCCGTTGCCTGTTGCTTTCATTGCAACACCTGGGGTGGTTGATGATGTCAGGTAGTCTCCGGGAGCAATAGCACCGTTTTGAGTATTAACCCGTACATTTACTTGGCCTGCTGCTGCAACCGTCACTGAGCCAGCTGTTTGCCCGCCTAAAATGATGCCGGCATTCGAGTTAACGATTCCGATCAGTCCGGCTTGATATGCTGATGTTGATCGCTCAACCTGCCCTGCTGCATTAACGCCAACAACATCACCAGGTACAAGCGCGCCTGACCCTGCTGGATATTGTTGGCCAATTCCAGACGTAATGATTTGGTTGGCGTCAAGGGAGTTGAAATTTGCATTACCGCTACTATCAATATGTTTAGCAATTTCAGAAACAGCACGAAGGTTATAAATCGCGAGTGAATCGTATCTAACCTGGTAGTAGCCATCAGCGCGTTGTTCAACGAGTTCTGGGAATATCTGAGCAAGTTCTTGGGCAATAACACCTGTTTGGTGTGACGCATCACAGTGTAGGTTTTCAAATGCTGGACTTGTACAGTCATAATCAAATTCGACTGTTCTAATGTCTTTTAGCTTATCCAAAATACTTGCGTCAAGACTTACGATATTATCCTTAACTCTTACATCTGATATTCCTTGGTTGTCAGCCGCACAGTTCCACGCACTTCCATTCCATTTAATAATTTCATTGTTCGCACAATCTCGCCTTACAGATAAGCTTGCCGTCTGACCTTCTCCTGCTGCGCCTGTTTTAACTAGCCCACTTCCGCTTTGGAAAGTGACGTCTGCAACGTAATTACCAGTTGTATGCGTACTCAGTGTAATCAGATCATTGAGCGTTGTTGCTCCTGTTCCACCATTAGCAACACTCAGGGTTGTGTTGAAGTACGTTGCGCTATTTCTATCCAGGGTTCCAGAAGCAAGCACACCAGAGCCGTTGGCTGTAACAATACCAGTACTTAAACCACTAAATGTGATTGCGCCAGATGAAGTAAGGCCAGTTAGACTTGAAAGCGTTCCTGCAATTGTGCTATTTCCTGTAATACTCGCGCCACCTGATGCAACAGTAAGTCCAGTTAAACCTGTAAGAGTTCCGGCGATTGTACTATTCCCAGTTACAGTGATACCACCAGCACTAACAATAGTATTTCCTCCAAATGTTCCACCGCCCTCCACATTTAATCGAGCAACTCCTGCGCCCGTATTTGTTACGGAGAAAACAGTGTTAGCTGCATTGTTTATCTGAACGCTTAGCCCGCCTGTACCAGATCGAACAAGATTATCAGCTACAAGTGTTATATCGCCTGAACCCGAATTAATACTTACGTTATTTGCTCCTGTTGATTGCAGAGTAAGAAGTCCAGCATTAGTAACCAAAGGCGTCGTCACACTAGTACTAAAGCTCACTGCATTGTTAGTAGTAATGTTGTTACAACTTCCACCACTTCCTAGGGTTACGGTGTTTCCACCACCACTGAGGTTGCCGGTGCCACTTGCACAG
>JBBQAZ010000032.1:0-7399 GCA_038316995.1 Saccharimonadales bacterium (SeqCode)
TTATTTCTTGTGCCTTCAGGAAATAATGCCATGTTTTTCCCTTTGTTTAGTAAATCGACTGCCGTTCGTGCAAGTGGCATCATTGTCACTTTTTGTTTTTTCAATTGCGCTTTGTGGCGTTCATCTTTTGCAATCGCTGAATCGTCTGCACCATTAATTATATGTAGCGCTTTTCTCCCAAGTCGTACAACTCTGCTCGATTCATCTTCATGTTTGATGTCTTCGTCTCTAAAAACTGGTATCGCGCCAAGTCCGTCCGTAAGATGACGTACGATTGGTTTGTTTTGTATAGTGTGCTTTGCAATTATAAATGTATTGCCTTGAATTAAACGTAGTGGACTGTTTTTTTGTAATGGCAAAGAAGCTACAATGCATGGATCAATTGCCTGGGAATGATTCGGAGCTAAAACAAGTGTTTCGCCGTTTTCTAGTAGTTTTTCAATATACGAGTCGCTGTCGTCTACGTAGTGAACGTCCGGTCTGAACGCAAGGCTCATAGTGCCATGTAGGACTTTAGAAGCAATGCGAGATGGTTCGTATTCACCGTAAAAATCATATACTTCTTTGTAGTTTTCTACCTCAATTTGCGGACGATTCATGATTTTAACTTCTTTGCTCTATGCGCTATTGTAAAACATTGTACGCCCCAAAATAATGATAATCAAAGTGTATTTATAATCTAGTGCTATTATAAGATTATGAGCTCTGAAACAGAGACGATGGGAGTCCATAAGCCACAACGCAAGTACAAAGCTGGTGCTATGACTATTTTCTTTGCCATTGTAGCGCTTGTAGCAGGTGGACTCGCTACCTGGATTACCGCTGACTCACCTATAGATAAAGGTGCAATTGATTCAGGTTCGATTATAGTTTTTGCCGCGGAAAGCACAATTAGCAGTATGCTCGCCATGCCCGTAGTTTTGTTTAGCTTCTTTTTTGCTGGACTTGCAATCTTAATTTCTTTGTTTAGGCTAAGACATGTAACGAGAAGTAAAAAAGTCCTGATTAACATCGTTGCAATTGTTATTGCATGTGCTGCAATCTATCTATCGGCAGTAGTCTATTTGTCTCTGGTTAAGCTAAATTAGTCGTAGTAAATTCCAAAGCAAAAGATCAAAGACAAATAAGAATACTCCTTGGATTATAATAGCCCAGCCGAATATTTTTCTTCGACCATCCCCGCGCGACAAAAAATAGCCCGCAACTACATAAGCAATATCTAAGAATATGTTTATAAAGATTATATTTACTTGATTAGACTGGTAAGCCAGATTAGCACTAACGCTAAGTGTGTCAAAAAATACAGAACGCAAAATGTATAGTCCTATGATTGAATTTACAAATCCCCAAAGCCCATTCATTAGCCAGAATTGTCGTTTTGGAACCGACTTATGAAATTGGCGCCAAATGCCAATTCCAAGATTTGCGATACCCCAACCCGTAAGTACTGCTCCAGCGCCCGCGCTAATAGTCAAAAAATCCATAACCGCAATATAGCACAAAAATTATACAGGAAATCAAGCGTATACTTAGTGAATTAGTAAATCCATAAGTTTACTAATGATTATCTACCTAGAAAATACAAGATAATACCAGTTATTACTAAGGACAAAAGCATATAATGAGTATAACCAATAGGATTTTTAAAGATGCAGATGGGAATGTTGTGATTATTCAGTTCCCAAACATTCCTTTGTTAACATATATACTCTGTTTATTTGTATCAAAACTAACCGATGGAATATTGAATCAGTTTTTTGAAACGCTGGGATTCGGTGCTTTGTTTGTTTTTGCGTGGTTAGAGTTTTTTCAAGGAGTTAATTACTTTAGAAGAGCATTAGGCTTAATTGTGCTAATTTTTACAATTAAAAGTAAGATTGGATAGCATTAATGGGATTTCTTAAAAAGATATTTCCGATTGTAATAATTAAGAAATACTACAGTAAAAGTAATGTGAAACAAAACAACGCATCTACTCTATCTGATGCAGAAAAAGACAAATTAGAAGACATAAAAGACGATAATAGTTAAAAACCAAGCGTTAGACAATTACCGATGAAACCTAGTCTTAAGTTTCGTGAATATATAAAACACTAACGGAAATATTGCTGCGGCAACTATTGCGTACAAGACCAGTGCAAACTTGGCAAAGTCGCCAGGATATTCACCATGGCACGAAGTGTTGTTTGAATCCGTAAGGTTACTAGAGATACCTCCCGTGCAGTACACTAAATACTTCATTCCTTCTGGGGGTTCTTGTAGTCTCTGAACAGAATCGTAACTATTCTGCTGGTCTATTGAAATTGATCAATAGGCTACACCGTAAAGCAGCGCTAAGATAATTATTACAATCATCTGCGCCCGAATATATTGTTTTAACATGAAGTTTATTATATATATTTAACAAAAAATTTATATGGCCGGGGTTGCAGAATTATGTAGATATATTTTGGCGAGTTTCCGCACGAGCAAGCACCGCACGCCCTCGCTCAAATTATAAAACTTGCTCTTTCAGAGCTATCAGGTTCGATATTACAGACTCATCCAAATGAAAAACCCATCTTTGCAGATGGGCACTTCATTTGGCTGGGGCGGCAGGATTCGGTCACTTTTAGCGACCCCGAAACTTCATGGCATGAAACAAGTTTCATCCAGAAGGTTTCCTTGCAGATTGCCAGTGGCAATCCTCACCTCCGAATGCACGCATTCGCAAGTTGAACCCTGCAACCAAAACAGGGTTGCCCGACGAGCCTAAAGACTCATCAAACAACCCTGGCTGGGGCGGCAGGATTCGAACCTGCGAATGCCAGTACCAAAAACTGGTGCCTTACCACTTGGCCACGCCCCATTGAATAGTGTTGTTTGAGCTATAAAGTAGTGGCTGCTTGCCGCTATTAGATGCCCTACTACACCGAAGGATTTTACCCTATGCGGCTCTTTTTCTCAACTTTTCAAGGAGTGTCGGTTTGTTTATGCTGGCAATTCTACCAATAAGCTTAAATCGATTGTAATCTGACTGCAAAAGCGGAAACGGATCCGATTCTTTTCGAATATCACCGTGCTCTGCTACGAAATGGCTGTGGCCGAACAAAAATAATCCTTCAACTGCGATTATGCTAGTCACCTTTTTGGTAAGTCCTTCGTATCTAGGTTTTTGCATAAGGCTATATACTGGGTCGCCGTACTCTGTCGTGCTAAACTTAAGCTCTTCTCTGTCTGATAATGCGCCACTGTTCTTCAAAACGACTGTACCGAGGGCAGAAAACAATGCTCTTTCTTGTTCGCCATACCCTTGTTCGACTATAAAATTATGCATCTCTGCATCTGGCAGAATTTTGCCAACTGATCGAGGGTTGTTTAGGAAGTCATCTAGTCTCAAGCTAGCTTCAGTTAATTCATATCCAGGCTGTGGGGGAATATCAAGCGGTGAAATATTAATAGACGATGCAAGCGACATTTTTGTCCTCTTTCTTGGTGATTTTTGTTGTAAATTAAGCCTCTAACATCAACTATCCTCTTCATAAGCATAATGTCAAGTAGTTTTTCCATAAGCATATTGCGCTATACTTATTACCAATGCGAGTTGTTGAGCCCCATCAGTTTAATAAGATTAAGAAAAAACGCCTAAAAAAGAAGTTGCCCGCAAAGGCAATTTTAATACCAATTGGTCTGTTTGTTGTTGTGACAGGCTATGTGCTTTTTGGTCAGCAACAAATACATAAGCCTGTAAAAAATGGCTCAGAGAGTGAATCTAGTTCACAGCCTACAGCTTTCAATGAGCCTATTCTAAAAAATTTTACCGATGAACAATTCCAGGATCTATACAATTCTTTTGCTTATCCAAATACCCAACAGTTGGTAGAAAATCCTGTCATAACAGGAAATGCCAATGCTGATGTTCGCATACATGATATTGCACTCGCTAGAGGCTATAGACTTAGCGCTATTCCGGTTTCTAATATAGTAAAGATAGACGAACCGTACCTGACTGAAGACGATTTATTACAGCAAAATGCCAAAATCGGCTGGGATGGTATTAAGACGGCGGCTTCTGAAGCAAAAATACCACTACAAATTACATCCGCATATCGGTCTATCGAATTCCAGCGCAGCGTTTTCTTAAGTCGAATGCGAGACGCTGGAATAACCGCATCTGGAATTGCAGACGGTTATTCTGATGCCGCCATAAACAAAGTAATGGATCAAGTTGCGCCTCCCGGATACTCTAGACACCATACTGGCTATACAATTGACGTTGCCTGTAACGGAATTGGACTATATGGATTCAAAAACACTAGTTGTTACGAATGGATTAGTGCTAATAATTTTGAAATTGCAAAACAACATGGATGGGTGCCAAGTTACCCAGAAGAAGCAGAAGAGCAAGGTCCAGATCCAGAACCTTGGGAGTTTATCTGGGTTGGAACGATTAAACTCTATGAGTAAAATGCTACTGCTTGCTCAATCATCGGTAACATCGTAGAGTAAAGGTAAGATGAAAAAGAAAATTAAAAGTCGGGCCGATGAGTTCATTGCACCCCTAAATATGGATGGACTGCGCGGAAGAATGCTGCACATGCCTGCATTAAAGGGCAAAAAAAGGCAAATATTACTGGTATATGGACATCATTGTAGTCTTGAGCGCATGTTTGGTTTAGCAGAATACATGAATAAGTATGGTGCAGTTACTATGCCTGATCTTCCAGGTTTTGGCGGTATGGATACATTTTATAGTATTGGCGAAAATCCAACACTTGATAACATGGCAGATTATTTAGCTGCATTCGTAAAACTCCGTTATAAACGACGTAAAGTAACCATTGCGGGCATGTCCTATGGATTTTTGGTTGTGACTAGAATGTTGCAACGACACCCGGATATAGCAAAAAAGGTTGATTTGTTAGTGAGTATTGTTGGATTTGCACACCACCAGGACTTTAAGTTTAAAAAACGTAACTACTGGGCTCTTCGACTAAGCGCGGGAGTTCTGTCGAATAAGTGGTCGGCCATGTTTGTCCGGCGTATTTTACTGAACGGTCCACTAATCAGGACTGCCTACAAATTAGTTGAAAATTCTCATTCAAAACTAAAAGACGCAGATAAAGAAGAAACTCGAAAGCGTGTAGATTTTGAAATAACCCTTTGGCAATGTAATGATGTTCGAACATATATGTTCACAGGAAAAAGCATGTTGACTGTTGACTTGTGCAATTCAAGAGTTCCAGTTCCGGTTTACCATATATCTGTTGCAGATGACCGTTACTTTAACAATGAAATAGTAGAGCAACACTTGGGCGTAATATTCGACAAAGTCACCGTGATACCAACCACAATGCCAACGCATGCACCGTCAGTTATATCTGGTGCAGATGAAGCGGCTGCTTTTATTCCTGCAAAAATGCGCAGAGTATTAGCTCGTAATTAAGACCTGTTATAATCTAAGATAAGCATGAATCAACCAATGAGAATTGGGCTAGTTTGCCCATACAACATGACAAAAGGTGGTGGTGTCCAGGAATGCGTTCGCGCGCTTCAAGCGGGACTACAGAAGAAAGGCCATACTGTAAAGATTATTACGCCGCTTCCGCGTAATAATAATGTTAAACCAGAAAAAGATCTAATTTATATGGGCCGTGCTCGTGACATTAAGTCTCCGTTTGCCACCGTTGGTCAAATATCGGTAAGTATTAACACGGCCATACTTGATGATGTGCTTGAAGAAGAAAAGTTTGATGTTCTCCATTTTCATGAACCTTGGGTTCCGGTTGTGAGTAGACAGATTCTTTTACGTTCTGGGGCTAAGAACATTGCAACATTCCATGCTAAATTACCGGATACTATGATGTCAAAAACTATTGAAAAAGTCATTACTCCCTATACAAAATCGATTATGAAATACCTAAATGGGTACACTGCCGTATCTGAAGCTGCTGCAGATTATGTAAAATCGATTACAGACGATCCCGTACATATAATACCCAATGGGATTCATCTATCTAAAGTCCATAAGTTAGACACAAAGCGCGACTCCTCTACAATTCTTTATATTGGCCGACTTGAACGTCGGAAAGGTCTAAAATACCTAATCAAAGCATTTATGCAGCTTTTAAAAACTGTCCCGGATGCTAAATTGCTAATAGCAGGCGATGGCCCCGATCGAGCTAAATTAGAACTGTTTTGTCAGCAACAAGAAATATCAGATAAAGTAACTTTTCTAGGTTATATAGAGGAGTCTGAAAAAAATCGTTTACTTGAAACCGCAGGACTATTCTGTTCTCCTGCTCTGTACGGCGAAAGTTTTGGGATTGTCCTATTAGAGGCTATGGCAAAAGGTTTGCCGATAGTAGCGGGAAATAATCCTGGCTATGTAGGAGTAATGCAAGATCTTGGAGCAATATCTTTAGTTGATCCAAAGGATAGTGTTGAGTTCGCAAGAAGACTCCAAGTCCTACTTACAAGCCAAGAACTTCGTAAGACTTGGCAAGATTGGGCTCATAAATATGTCAAGCAATTTGATTATGACCGTATCGTTGATTTATACGAGAAGTGCTACACAGAGTTGATTGACTTATGAAAATAGGTTTTGTGCTTGATGACACGCTTGATTCTACAGATGGCGTACAACAATACATTCTTGCTCTTAGTAAATCATTTAAGGATAAAGGGCATGAGGTTCATTATTTTGTAGGTCACTCAAAAAGACGAGATATCTTAAATATACATAGTCTTGCAAGAAACATCACGGTTTCGTTTAACAAAAACAAACTTTCAACACCATTGCCTACAAGCGCTACGTTAATAAAACGCGCATTAAAACGTAATAAGGTTGACGTTTTACACATACAGATGCCCTATAGCCCGTTTTTTGGTGGCAAAGTAATTAAACAAGCTAGTAAGCTAAAAATTCCTGTTGTGGGGACTTTCCACATACTGCCTGCTTCAGACTTTGAGAAAAAAAGTATAAACTTACTGGCAGCGTTACAAAAACGTACATTTTCTATTTTGGCTGATGTTATTGCTGTTTCACTACCCGCCGCAGAGTGTGTAAATAACGCTTTCAGCGTAAAAGCAAAGGTGATTCCAAATCCGGTTGATCTATCTTTGTACAAACCAAAGTCAAGTCAGGACTCTAAAGGTATTAAAATAGTATTCGTTGGGCGTTTAGTTGAGCGCAAAGGATGCTTGGAGTTACTTCATGCACTATTTTGGTTGCGTGAACATAATCACCTAGAAAATGTTAGTGTTACTATTTGTGGCAGCGGTCCGCTCAGACCTCAATTAGAGCTATACACTAAGACTCACAAACTTTCTAAAATTGTTTCATTTGAAGGTCATGTCTCTGAAGAGCAAAAGTTAGCTCATTTACAATCGGCAACAATTGCTGTATTTCCAAGTTTGG
>JBBQAZ010000033.1:0-6465 GCA_038316995.1 Saccharimonadales bacterium (SeqCode)
ATTATTTTAGGCATAGTGCTGGCAACACCGTTGCTTCTCGGCATATTGCTCCGCGTTAACACGAGCCATTTATTCTTTAGCCTAATGGCTGGGGAATTGTTGTCTCGCTATTTCACGGATGACGCTGAGCTTGTGATGCGGCTAGCAGTGCGTAATCCGCGGATAACGGAATACGCAGATTTAGTTGTACTGGTACTTCCTGTTCTTATAACTGCACTTCTCCTGAAAAAGAGCCTCAAAAAAGGCAAAATTTTCCTGCATTTTATCCCGTTGATCCTAACTGGTGTTGTGTTTGCGGCATTTGCGTTACCAATGTTGCCAAGTGACATTCAGCAGCAAATTACCTCGCAGCACTACGGAGCACAGTTTATGAACAGCATTGAAGTGATTATAGGTGGGGTTATTTTTGTACAACTTGTGGGGCTCTGGTTGATGAATAGGGTGCACAGCGACAAGCATGGCAAGCATCATAAATAGCTCTCAGATTGACATTTCCTCAAAAATAGGGATAATCTAAGGAGTTATTTGCCAGATTATGGCACCTATCGCCCGCTATGCGGGCCCGTAGCTCAGCAGGTTAGAGCAGTGGCCTTTTAAGCCACGTGTCGTGGGTTCGAGTCCCACCGGGCCCTCCATATTAGTAAAATTAGCCTCTTCGGGGGCTTTTTTCTTAACTATCAATCTGATGACAGCGTTGTTTTCTTGGGTGTAAACTTTTCCAGAACTTTCAATTGCAGTTTTAGCCGGAAATAGAAGCTGTTTACACCTCAATCTGTTGTCCTGTGATAGCCCCCACCAGCTCCCCCGCAGATTCTCTATGAACAGAAGTGAAAAATTAGTGAACGCCAGAAAGTCCTCTTCAATTTCAGAAGTTTCTTTTATTCGTCCTTGTAATTCACTAATCTGAGCCTTAATGCTATTAAGTGACTCCTTGAAATCCTCTGCTAATTCCATGTCACCTGATGCAGTTACAGATGAAATGGCCATAGTAAGCTCGTGTTTTTTATTTTGCAGCAGATTTAATTGACCATTAAATTGTTCGATTTGTCTTAGCTTATCAGCTCTGCGCTTGCTCCATGCCTTACGCAATGAATTTGTAAACTTATCTCGTAACTCCGGGTCTTGTTCGTAGCTGTCTAAGAAATCTGAAAAACCAGCATGAACCGTTGTTACTAAAAACCCCTTGTTGCATAGCCGGCATCTGTATCGTTTGTAGAACTTACGCTTATCACCGGCTTTGCCATTGTGATGAGGGTAGCCCACCATACGAGCTTGCTTCTCTGCAATATCTTCGGGCTGTAAATCTAGACACTCTGCACAATAAAGTGAATTAGATAGCGGAAAATCAGGGTTATGCTTGTTTACGATAAACTTGTTACCCTTGCCCTTAACGAGCTGCACTAATCGTTCATGCTCTTCTTTTGTAATCATGGCTTCATGCAGGCCATTCTCGTTTATCGGCCAGTTTGACATCTTCACTATTCCAGCATAATAAGGTTCAGCAACCATGTTCTTGAAACGATGCATATCTATTTTCTTGCCACCCACTGCGCGAGGGCCAAAATCACGAGTTAAGTAACCTCTTTCATGTAATCTTTTCAGGCCCTCACTCAAGCCGTATTCACCTGCTGCAAGCTCTTTCAACGTATCTCGTATATAGGACCATCTAGGCTCATCACGGACGTGTAGGCTCGGTATCTCACTCTTCTTGTAACCGGAACGAGGATTACCCGGATAGTAACCTGCTGATATCTTTGAAATCATCTTCTCAGGCGTTTTAGTAATACGCTCTTGGTTGCTTTGTTCTGCTTTGTAAACGTCTATCAGTTCATCAAAGACCGCATTCTGATCATCAGGATTAACATCCGGACGGTTCGCAAGCCTTAGCTGAGTACCAGCAATCTTGAAGTTCATCTTCCAGTAGTAGTATTCATCAATCGAACGCATGAACCTATCTACTTCATCTACAATCAAATACTTGACCTGCTTGTTCCGTTTGCAATAATCAAGCATCTCTATTAGGTCTTTTCTCTTGGTATTCTTGCCCTTACGGCTTGATACGGCCATTCTCCACCACTGAACTACCTCAACGCCTAAGTATTCAGCAGCTTTGATGATGCGTTCTTCTTGTGGCTCAAGGTTGCCCTCAAGCATCTGTCTTTTTGTTGAGACCCGACTAAGTGCAATAGCCTTATCTTTCATATTTTTCTCCTAACATAAATGGCGGCTCCTGGCTACATCCCCATGACGAGGAACAGGAACCGCCATCTATGCATTCGATTATTTTGTCATGGTTTTGTAGCATTACTATTATTACCCTCACTCAATTAAATGCAAAGGGTTTTGATTCTGCTGCATTTTCTTATCTTCGTAAAGGTCTAATAAAAAGTATGCGAAATCATCAAGCTCTTGTTGTATTTGAGCTTGCGACTTAGCTTTTTGAGAACGCTTTATAGCATCCTGCTGGGTAGGAGGATTTTCGGATTTAGGGCCGGTGAATGCTGATAATTTTTTCACTTGCGGCTACAGTTTCGTAAAACTGTATACCGACCAGCTCATCACTTTTGTTTGTTTTAATTGTAGGCCCCTAGAAGTACACACGCAAGGACGAAAGGATTAATTCACCCCTGTTTTAATTATATGAAAGTGGTCAAGTTTCAATCAGCTAATAGGGGGTTATAAACATGGTCAATTAATTAAAAAATCTGTGGAAAAGTATATGGTCATTTAATGTGTGAAAGTTGCCCACTAGCTAAGTTATGCGAATTAGGTTTATTGCTCGTATAATGTCGAGTAAGTGGTAACCCCACCCACAGCCTAGAGCCACTCGCAAGAGAAGGTACGGCTATCAAATCATCGGAAAGAAACAGCTCGTCATGAGTACTTCTTTCCGATGTCAGTGCTGGAAACGGCATTGGGTGGTCGAAAGGCTGCCGCTCGTGGCGGGCTTTTTGATTGCCGCCACATCTACTAACAGGAGTAATCATGAAAATATTTAGAATAATAAAGTCAATGCACTGGTATCACTATACAGTTGTCGCACTAACAATTGTCGGTGGCGTTTCAGCTATTGTTTACGCTAATAGTTCGGACAATTCTCGCACCACTCATTCCGAACAAACTCAACCTTATGAATATGCAGCACTTGGCACTCAGTGCAATGAAGGTGCATCACATTTGAAAGAGTGGTCAAAAAGTTTATCAACTCAAGCAGAAACAGACTACACCAAAACCAATAACGAAATAGCTCAGATGGAGGCGCAGATTAGCACAAACACTAGTTATAACACCCAAGTGCTTAATAGCGCCCGCCAAGATTATACAGAAATACACAATCAAGGAGGAAGTACTGATGAGCAATATGAAAGACGATTAGATGGGACCTTTGATGCGCAAGACAGTATAGGTAGTTCCGCGACTGAACTTAGAAATGGACTCAGTAAGCTGCGAACAGACAGTACCAAGTTATATGAAGATACTAAGAAAAAGGCTAGTGAGTATTTGACTGACGCATCTAAGCTTGATGTTTGCGCTTCGTCTGCCGCCGCAAAGAAACAATTTACAGTAAGTGATGTGGCGGAGTTTAACTCAATCATTTCAAAATACATAAAGCCGTAAATCCAAATGAATTTATTGTTCAGTAAAAACAATCAGCCAGAAACGGTTATCGTAGACTCAGATAAGTGGGATAAGAAGACAGGCAAGCCTGAGCCGGTAGCGCTGCCTGTACAGGTTATAGATAATGTCTTTGGAAACGACAGGAAGCTATCTATCCGTCTTGTAGAAAAACTTGCATATGAATATGACCGGCAAGCCTTTGATAATATCTGCCAGCAGTTCGGCTTAAATGATGAGGAGAAGGATAAGCTAAAGGCGCTCGTATTCTTAAATAGCGGGTATGTAAACCGTAAGATATTACAGGAACATGCTGTTTACGAAAGAAGGTATGAGTTCGGTGAAGTCGGTAGTCATTACGGAAAGCTAGTAGAAAGCCTCTATTCTGCTAAGCAAGCTGCACCCCCACCAAAAGGCAGAAAACTGTATCGCCTTGCATCTTACAAAAAACAGCCAGGACTAATTAGTAAGTCCGATGTTAAAGACGTGATATTCCTATTACTGCTGTCCGGGCTTGTGGTCGGTCTTTTGGCCTTAATATTGCCGCTTATTCCATCCGGAGACAAAGGCATTGATATTTATGTGCGTGATGAGAGCGGCAATTATGTTTTAGACGAAAACGGTAAAGCAATTACAAAGCAAAAACAGTGCTATAAGAATAGAGAGTTAGGGGCAGCTATCGGCTACGGTGATACTACCGGCCACTGTACGCTTGAAGGTAGGTGGGTAGACTCTGAATAATTTTTGTAATGCACGGACATAGGTAGGGGTTAATATATACCACGCCCACCCGGAAGTGTCTTATTAGGTGGGGTGGGGGTATTGACTACTAGTATGAATCAGCTTAGGATGACCAAATCATGATAAAACAAAAAGAATCAGACGAGAACAATGTTTCCTTGCTGATTAAAGCAGTAAACGTGATTAGAGATACACAAATAGCTTCTACTGCTTCATTGCAGATGAGACTAAAGATTAATTACAGTACTGCACTGAAAATAATGGACACACTTGAAGATATGGGGCTTGTAGGCCAGGCTGATGGAGCGAACCCACGCCAAATATACTTTTAAATTAAAGTCGCTCAATGGCTTTTATTGACCGTAATCTTTCAACTGCCAGTCTCTCGATTGTGCCTAGATCATTTTGAACTTGTCTCACACTTTCGATGTCATCAGGATCAGTTATGATACCAGGCCTGCCACTACCGTCATTGGCAACATGAGCGCACAAGTTTCTCGTTTCAGCTCTTAGTCTGTTGCTTATTTTCCTGCTCTTTGGCAGAGATTTTAGCCATTCTGCTAACTCCGGATTATTTGTATGAGTGTCCAGCCAGTCGTTGATATCTTTACTGACATTCATAAAGCTGACTTCAATAACTTGAAGGTATGCGAGAAACTTATGATATTCACTCTTGGAGTTGCTGCCTAATCGATAATAGGCGAGTGTAATCCAATCTTGCTCTGTTAGCGTGTGTAAGTCTACTGCACTCATAAGCAACTTAATGTCATAGCCATTTATTGAAGGGTAGCGAAATCTGTCACCAGCAACGGGGATACCAGGATAACCCCCTCCGTGTATAGCCTTCTCAATTATTGGCAGGCCGTGCGCCATGTAGCACAGAAGGCTAAGTGTACGTCTAGCCGTCTTGATGGCCGTCTTGTCATCGTCATTATAGGGGATGTATAATTGCTGAATCTGAATCTCGTGTTCGTTGATTTGAACCGGATTTGACCAAATTAAAGGCGTATTGTCCGTAGTCGGTAGCGTGAATATTTGTTCATCGCCCTCGCTTTGGTAGAGAGTAGTATCTAGCCCTACCACCAAGCCGGCTTTGTAGCCTTTAAAGTTCTCAAGAATTAATTTAATTCTGTCTTGTTTCCATTGCTCATAACTGTACATATTTTTATTGTACGCCCATGAACGAAACTAAGTGATGTATCTATCGGCTTGTAGTTCCAATATACAGCTTGAACAGACTTTTAATTTGCTCTACTTCGCAGGACACCAAGTTTGGTCCTTGCTTTTAGCGCTAAACCTTTGATGAAGTAACCCGTGTTACGCCATACTGTTTTGATTGACCGCACGGGATGACGTAAAGATATATAGTTTCGTTGAAGTATGTTTTTCTTATTACGCTTTGCATGGTATGGGTCTGTGCGTTTCTTGATTTTTAGTGGTGGGTACATTTGGGTGCGACCAGAGGGTGTTTGTTCGTATATCACTCGGTACAAATTACCTATGGAATCCGAGTATTCAGCCCAGTGCTGCTGTTTAGCCATAGCCCCGCACTGTTCAAATAGAGAAGGGTTTGAAATAGTAAGAAGTTTTCCCGGCTGTATAATTAGTTGGTTGGTGTTTGCCATCGTATTTATCGGTTGCACCACCTCCTCAAATAATCCGTCTTCGTATAGATATAAATCTAATTGGTATAAGTTCTCTTTACTTATATTGGTTAGCTTGTACTTAGGAAGTTGCTTTTTTGAGTCATATGTTACTTCTAAGAGCAGTTCAGGGGGAGGCAGAGGCCTTTTGGGCTTGCCTGTATATAGATTAACAGCAACGTTAAAAGAAAGTCCGTTAAGAGTAATCATGTGATCCTGTTCTTGTCATGATTGTATTTTACTACTAGGTGTACATATAAGCATGGGATTAAGTAACTCTTGTTTTATGTTTTTCATATTTGTATCGAATAAAGTCACTACCGATAATACCTCTCCATCTCAATACTTCATCTATAACTAGGTGTAAATTATTTTCAAGGTGGACCTCCATATTAGTAAAATTAGCCTCTTCGGGGGCTTTTTTCTTAACTATCAATCTGATGACAGCGTTGTTTTCTTGGGTGTA
>JBBQAZ010000034.1:0-6214 GCA_038316995.1 Saccharimonadales bacterium (SeqCode)
TAATGATAGAGATTCATGCCCCACGCTTGCGGACGTTGGGGTGGACCAAGATAGTGATGGTATAGATGACGTGTGTGATGCCGAAATTACACCAGGAGTTATGCTTTACCCTGAACCGCAACGCGGCGAGCCAAAACCAGCAAAAGAACTTCTAGGTGTGGTCACGGATTCAATCATTCGACTTGTAAGCCAACTGGCAAGCGAATCAACAACTCACGCAGTCAGTAATGCAAGAACATCACCGCAAAACAACCCTGAAACCCTCAGCATCGAAGCCACCCAACAAAATAGTAATGAAAATAATAAGGTATTAGGGGCAGCAAACCAAGCCTCAAGCCCAACACAGGCTATTGCACCAATCAACAATCAGACTGGTGTTGGTGTACAATGGTGGGTAGTTGCAATTACTATAAGCTTTATCGGCTCAACAGTAATGATATTTAGAAAGTTTGCATATGCCAAATAAAACTAAAAACCAAACCCTTATCACAAAAGCTAAGCACCATAAGTTGGTCCTGCTTTTATCATTCATATTATTAATTATTATAGGAAATTTTGTCTATAATAAATATTTAGATTGGGACAATGCTCAGATGATAAAGGGGTTATCCCGTGATTTCCCAGTGTTAATTGAGCAAATAGAACAAGAAACGGGATTAGATCTAGAAATTAAATCTAACTGCATGACCACGACAGAAAAGTTTAGTAGCGGCGTGAGCACTTGTGAGTATTTAGTCATTAACAATAATTTGAAAGGCGAAAAACTTAAAAGCGTGCGCTCAATAGTCTTGGACTCAGAAGTATTCAAGAATGACGGTCTAAGTGAAAATCGCAGAGTGTATGAAGTTGAATATCGCAACAAGAACTCGTGTACATTGTCAAACCTTGATAGGCTATATATCTCTTGCTTAGCAGGGGTGCGGGATGCCAACAAACCAAAGATCAAAGAACTACTGAACTAGACAAAATATTATAATATTGTTATAATTGAATCTATGATTAAAGGCACACAGAAACTTATTAAAATAGGATCAAGTTATGGGATTACTATTCCAGCCAAAGAGCTTAAACGAAATGGCGTTAATTCAGGAGACTCACTTGAATTTACCGCAAAGCCAGTTCAGAAAAAAATCTCAACAACTGACGCTGAAATATTCGCTGCTGCAAAGAAAATACTCAAAAAACATAGAAGTGACTTTGAAAACCTCGCGAGCAGATGAAAACTCTAAGTGTTGAGCAAATTGTTGCAATCCACTCGCTACTAATCCAAGAAACTGGTGGTGCTGATGGGCTGCGGGATTTGGGAAGATTGGAGTCTGTTGTTGCTTCTCAGACACAAGAAGTTTTTGGCGAAGCAATTTACAGAGGGTATCCAGAAAAAGCTGCAGTCATAGCCCGTAGTATCATTGGCGACCACCCGTTCGTTGATGGGAACAAAAGATCCGCTATGCTTTGTGCCATCACCTTTCTTGAAATAAACAGTATCACGTTTACAGCAAAGCAAGGTGAGCTTGAGGATTTCGCAGTTAAGGTTGCGACGGATCACCTCGAAATCAAAGAAATAGCACAATGGTTCAAGCAACACTCAAAACCAAGTAACTAGCCTAGCTACAGAGCACACCACCACCACCATCTACTAAACTCTAACTACCAAGAGCTCGCTTATAGACTTCTAGGGTTTGTTCGGCCATCCGCTTCCAGGAGTACTTTTTTAGTTGCTCATGGCCTTTTTGGATCAAATCTTTACGGAGTTTTTCATCTGTTATTACGTCTAATATCCTGGCGGCCATGTCATCTACGTCTTCTGGGTTAAAGTAGTGAGCTGCGTCTCCGTTTACTTCTGGAAGTGTTGTGGCGTTGCTGCTTACCACAGGACAACCATGGGCCATGGCCTCAAGTCCTGGCAGTCCAAACCCTTCAGACAAAGAAGGGAAGACATAAGCTTTTGCATTTTCGTATAGCCAGCGGAGCTCGCCATCAGAAACAAATCCAGGGACGATAATGTTCTTTTGTGCGGTGGATACGTTTATTTGCTTTTGAAGCTGTTCATAATAGTATTCCTTCTTCCCTGCCAACACTAGTTTTAGTTCAGGTTGTGAAGCATTAACTATTTCGAATGCTTTTACTAACCTGTCCAAGTTTTTATGTGGAAAAGCCGTCCCAACGGCAAATACAAATTCATCAGCTTTAAACTTTGGTTTTTCCGGCTTTATGAATAAGGCAGGCTCACTTGCTTCGTATGTGACCACCGTTTTGCTAGCAATTTTAGATCCGTATTTTTCACCGATTGCATGTTGTACGTACTTTGTTGGCGTAATTACTGTTTCGGCTCGTCTAAGGCTTTCTTTCATTAACCAGCGGTAACCAATCATTCGTAGTGAATGAAGCCATCCAGGCAGGCGTCCTGCACGCACGAACTTCAACATGGTGAGGTCGTGCGTTGTCGTTACTCTTTTTCCTCTATAAAGTACTGGTTCTTGCGGCGTCATCCAAAAATGAACAAGATCAGGGTTTAGTTTGCTAAGAAACCTAGCAAAAAAGTACTGGTCCAAAATATTAAAGGAAAATTGTTTAAACGAACAGGTTATTGCAGAAAAATTACTTGATTTTGGCTGCCATTCATCGCCAGGTTTTAACAAAATCGTATAACGGTGCTGGGTGTCTATTCGCTGTAAGTGCTCAATGAGCCTATCAATATACCGACCAGTACTGGATTGGCGTCCTCTAGCATCAATAACTATGTGTTTTGGTCGAGCTTCTGACATTAAGCTAATTATATCTGAAGATACCGATATTAAAGAAGAATTTTACAAAAAATACTTCATCAATTGAAGTAATTCAAAGTACATGTTCTTCTCCCTTATTCAGTCCAAAGAGTAATAGTCACAACAAATCATTAAAAAAAGAGCTGATATACTTACTTCACACGGAGGAAATTACAATGAACGCGCATACAGAAACTATAAATCAATTTATTCAAAACCCTGGCTCTTTACAAAATTTCCAAGATAATGGCGGCACTTGTGATGAATGGCACGATAGGCTCGACGCTTTTCGTAGCCAACAGACATCAGGATTTACCGACACTCAATTATTGAGTCATGCCGGAATTGTAAATATTGAACAAATCGATGAAGAAGTGGATGAAGTCAATGGCTAAAACAGCGCTTATAACAGGGATTACAGGTCAAGATGGTGGGCATCTTGCTGAATTGTTACACAAAAAAGGCTATAAGATTTTCGGCATTATTCGTGGACAGCACAATCCACGCCGAAAAATTACAGAGGAAGAATATCCGTATGTCACCATGATTGAAGCGGACCTTACGGACGAATCGTCTTTGGTGCGCGCCATGCAAACCGCAAAACCCGACGAAGTCTATAACCTGGCTGCAATTAGCCATGTCGGCTACTCGTTCAAAAACCCACAACTTACTGCAGACGTTACCGGTCGTGGTGTTTTAAATATGCTCGAAGCCATCAGACTCACAGATAAAGAAAACAAAGTAAAATTCTACCAGGCATCTACTTCGGAAATGTTCGGGGGCCTAGAATATAATCGGCCAGAAAAGGGATACACGGAGGAATCAACGTTTCACCCCCGCAGTCCTTACGGCGTAGCAAAGACATATGGTTACTGGATTACAAGAAATTACCGCGAAAGTTATGACATGTTTGCAGTGTCCGGAATCTTGTTTAATCACGAAGGCGAACGGCGTGGGTTAGAGTTCGTGACACGCAAAATAAGTAATGCCGTTGCACGCATTAAACTAGGCAAGCAAAAAGACATTGTGCTTGGGGATCTATGGCCAAAGCGTGACTGGGGTTACGCAGGTGACTATGTAGAGGGTATGTGGCTAATGCTGCAGCAGGACAAGCCGCAGGATTATGTGTTGGCAACAGGAGAAACATATTCAATCGAAGATTTTCTGACTCTTGCTTTTAAAGAAATAGGTATAGATGATTGGAAACCATACGTAAAACAAGACCCTAAGTTTATGCGTCCTGCAGAAGTAGATTTACTACTTGGTGACCCAACAAAGGCAGAAAAAGAACTAGGCTGGAAGCGTAAAGTTGACTTCCCGGGATTGGTAAAACTTATGGTTGAACACGATCTAAAAGAAGAAGCAAAAACTAAGAACTAGTCTTTTTCCACTCCACAAAGTCTTGTATCATTTTCTGGACTGGGATGGTTGGTTCCCAGCCAGTGTCATTTTTTAGCTTGTCACATGAACCATAGATATTCATGACATCGTTTTTCCGCAACCGAGCAGGATCAACTTCTGTTTTTAAATCTCTAAAACCGTAGGCATTAGCTAGGCTTTCAAGTATTTCTTCGCCCATAACGCTTTTTCCTGAACAGATATTATAAACACTGTGGTGTAAGTTTTTTGTTGTGGCAAGCAGCGCGTAAGCACGTGCTACATCTCTTACGTCGGTGTAATCACGTTTAGTTTTTAAATTCCCAACTTTCAGAGGCTCCATATTTTTATGAGCCATTTCAATTTGCTCCGATAGATCTGGCAACAAGAATCCTGGCAGCTGTCCAGGCCCAGAGTGGTTAAAAGGTCGGGCAATAACAATATCCAAGCCCTTTTCTTTGAGCCCTTCAACCGCTTTTTCCATGCGCTTTTTACTAATAACGTATTCATTTGTCTGATTTTCTTCAATCAGTTTTGATTCTTCTGTAATCGGCAATTCTTGACGTGGATCATAGACAGCACCAGTACTCACTGCAATAATTAGCGGGAACACACCTTGGCGTAAACATTCTTCATATAAAACAGTGTGAATTCCAATATTTATTTTGTCGTATAGTTCTTGCTGGCCAACAGAGGCGCCAACATTAGCAAACCCTGCCAGGTTGATGATTGAATCTACCCCCGAAAGATTAAGTGCATGAACTTGTTTAGGATCGGTAAGGTCAAGTGACCGATATTCAGAAACTACTCCTTTTAGGTCACTCTGAATCTTTGGTTGATTCCCAATGCCAATAATACTGTGCTCAGCCTCATTGAGTTGCGCGGCAACATGATGCCCAACAAATCCATTAACTCCCGTTACAAGAATTTTACTCATATAATTAGCCTACATCAACAGATACAAAACACGAAGTTTCACCTTGTAGCAAACCTTTAAAAAGGGTAAAATAGTCCGAACGTGGACCAGTTAAAACAACGATATCGCTATTCTGCAATTTTGCTAAAACAATTAGTAAAAACAGATTTTAAACTACGCTACCAAGGCTCAGTTCTTGGCTACCTTTGGTCGCTACTTCGCCCCTTGGCACTCTTTGTCATTCTTTATATTGTATTTGCCCGGTTTCTAAAATTCGGTGGCTCAATCCCGCACTATCCCGTTTATTTGCTTTTAGGAATTGTAATATGGAACTACTTTGTAGAAGTTACGAGCAACAGCGTGTCTGCAATCGTTGGAAAAGGTGACCTGATAAGGAAGCTTAATTTTCCAAAATACGTTCTTGTGCTTGCGGGTTCTTTTTCAGCACTTATCAATCTCTTAATTAACCTGATTGTCATAGTGGGTTTCATGGTAATTACAGATGTCCCTTTCAGATCTAGCCTTATGCTAGTACCTATAATTATTGCCCAGTTATTTGTATTCTCTCTAGCGATGGCGTTTTTGCTAAGTGCGCTATTTGTAAGGCTAAGGGATGTGAATTATATCTGGGAAGTGATACTACAAGGCGCCTTTTACGCAACACCTATTCTGTACCCTCTATCACTTATTCCTGTTTCAGCAGCAAAAATACTCATGTTAAATCCTATTGCTCAAATAATTCAGGATATTAGATTTGTTACAGTCACTAGCGAGACACAAACGATCGGATCCTTGTACGGGTCCAATATTGTAAGAGCTATACCCCTAGGAATATCACTCTTGGCTATTTTACTCGCATCGTATTATTTCAAGAAGCGTCAACCATACTTTGCGGAGGAAGTATAATGAAAGACGACCTTGCTATATCCGTAAAGAATGTCTCTAAAGACTTTAAGCTTAATCATTCTAGATCTGGATCGTTAAAAACCTATTTTACGACCCCGTTTAGAAAGAAGAACACAACAGAAGTTCAACATGCTCTTAAAGATATTTCATTCGATGTTAAAAATGGAGAATTCTTTGGGATTGTTGGAAGAAACGGCAGCGGCAAAAGTACTCTCCTGAAGATGCTGGCAGAGATTTACCAACCCACAAA
>JBBQAZ010000035.1:0-6204 GCA_038316995.1 Saccharimonadales bacterium (SeqCode)
CACTGTGACAATCTCTACTCAAAGAGATACCACCCGAAGAAGTGTAAGCGTGCGTTCAATGGGCCGCCAATATTCGCTGTATACGTGATCACGCAACTTCTTGTTGTTCAGCATTAGAGCGAAGTTGCGAATCTTATCACCATCAGACAATGGCTTACCGGTAGAGTTGATACTCTCAAATACCCTCTGTGGGTTATCGTCATTAGAATCAAGTGTTAGAACGGCTATCTCAAAATGCCCCAAGCCATCAATGTATTTATCAAGTCCGCCCTGCTTCTTGCTGAAATAGTCACGAAACTTGGCATAGACTTTGTAAACATTACTCTGTCGATCCTTCAATTCTAATTCTGATTCCTTGCCTTTTGCGTTAAAAATACGCTGAAGAATCTCATCATCACTTGTTACAGTGCGAAGCTTTACTCTTTTATTATCGAGGTCTTTGTTAATTAGATATTGATATTCAATCTTATCAGCTGTTGTTTCAGGGTTTGTTATAAGTGACGAGTCATCTCTTGCCATGTGATAAATTACGGAGATCATTAGTAGAGATGTGGTTACTCGCTGCTGGCCATCAATAATTGATCTAGAATAAATACTGTCTGTGTCCTTTACCTGTACAACGGTGCCAAAGTAATGGTTCTTGCTTTTGGTGATGCACTCTTCAAGATCACTCAAAAACTCATCAACGTTAGTTGTCTGCCATGAATATGGTCGTTGAAACTCAGGTATCTCAAAGAACATCCCCGGCGTATAAAGAAATTCCTTCATGTTGCTTTGTGCAAATATCATAATTCGTTTAATCCCTCTCCATCTGTAGTTAAGGATACCTTATTTGACATCGTTAACCTCGTCAAATTTTGCTTTCATTGTTGGGTTGCCACGTGTGAGCTTTTTAACACTCAAGTCATCTGCTTTATTGTTTGCAATACGAAGGTTGTCTTCGGACCGAAGCAGATTTTCTTTCGTTTTCTGTAGCTGGACAATAGACTTATCTATACTGTCGATAGCTGTTTTAAACTTCTCTGATGCTAATCGGTAATTTCGGCCGAATGAATCTCGAAAATCATCCAATTGTGATTCAAAATTTGTAACATCAATGTTCTGGGCGTTAACCAAAGCCAGTTCTGCCTTGTATTTCATTGAATTCATCGCCGCATTCCGTAGGAGTGTAATCATAGGGATGAAAAATTGAGGGCGAATGACATACATCTTTGTGTGTTTGTGCGATACGTCAACAATGCCAGTATTGTAAAGTTCGTTGTCAGCTTCTAACAGGGTGACCAGTACTGCGTATTCACATTTTTTCTTTTTTCTATCAGCATCTAACTTTGCCAGAAAGTCTTCGTTCTTTTTCTTGGTACTTGTTTCATCATTCTCGTTTTTCATTTCAAACATGATGGAAATTATTTCATTTCCATTTTCATCCGTCTCGCGGTAGATATAATCGCCCTTTGTTCCGTCTGAGGAATCATTATCTTTTTCGAAGTAGGCGTTTTGAAAAGCAGTTGCACGAAGTCTATTGAACTCTGTTTCGCAGTGTTGCTCTAAGCTTTCGCCAACCATTTTTGTCGAGAGCTTGGCTTTCATGTCTTTGTATAGAGCAATTTCTTCGTCTTTGGATTTAAGCCTAATCTCGTACTCACTTTTCAATGAAGTCTCTAGGAGCTGTTTTTCGGTGTCCTTGTTCTGAAGTTTATTTGAGAGTTCATCGCGTTCCTTTTCAACCTTATTAACGGCCTCAGTAACGGCAAGCTTCTTTTCGGTTTCGGTGGAGTCAACTTTTGCTTGTAGTTTTGCTAGTTCGGCATCTTTTTCTGTGACAGTAGATTGTAGCTCATTTTTTGTTATTTCTTCGGCAAGTCTGATTGCGCTGAGCTTATCTTTTTCTGCCATTTCAAGCCGTTCATGTAGAGCTTGTTCAAATTCCTGATTACGGACTTGCTTCAGGATATCTGCGTATCCAGCTTCATCAATTTTGAATGCTTTACCGCAATGAGGACATTTAATCTCATTCATGGTTAACTCCCTTAATGACATCTATGACGACACCCTCTATGGTGTAGTCGTCTTGGTCGTCAATAAATATCGGGGAGAAGTCCCGCTGACGTATAGAATCAGAAAGAAGTACAACTCTGCCAGGTTCGCGCCTAAATCTTTTCACATTAGCTAATCCGCCAATGTTTGACACTATAATATCGTTATCTTGGGGTTCGTATGCATCAACCTTGTCTACTATCACATAGTCACCATCCTCAATTGTTTTACCTTGTACGCGCGCAGAGTTCATTGAGTCACCTCGAGCAATTAATGCATAAAGGCGATCTGGTCTTTTTGAGATGACTACGGACGGCGATACCACCAAGCTATCTACGATTCTACCGTCAGCGTAGCGTGTTGCCTCACCACAATCCGCCTCTCCCATTACAGGAATGGTGAGGTAGCCAGCCACACTTTTCATTGCGGGGACCAACTTGCCAGCTACACGTACCAAATCACCGGTCTTAATCAGCTGGTTCATGTGGTGCGTGATCTGGGATGGGTATTGGCATCCAACTAGATCAACAAGGTCTACCCGTCGGGTAGACTCTAGATCAATTGTGCGCGCAAGAAGAAGTATCTTCTCTTGGATTGGGTTCATTACTTACAATTGTAACACATTTTAGTTCTGTTTCCTGTTTTTTCTGTGTCTATTTGTGCTATAATTATGGTAAGCTAATCACATCGAGGTGGGCCGAGGTGATCGGCATTTCCTTTCGCAACTAAGCTTCCGCGTTGCGCCTGGAGGGTAATTGCGGAACGGAAAGGAGTTAAAGTTACATGGCAATCAGGATTCAAGCAATCACAAAGCCAGCTGGCGATGATCGTTATGAGGCGATTAGCCACTATTGGGCAAGTAATACCAAAGGTGTGCTAGAAGGCTTTGAGCGAGCATGGTTTATTGACTATCTCGAAAGAGAGAAGACCTCCGCTTATGTTTCTGAAGATGGCGATATAGCTGTTTGCGACATTAAGGATAACGGTCACATTCGTTTCTTGCAGACTCGTGCAGACGCATCTCAGGCTAACAACTTGTTAAGCCTTCCGCGAAAATAGTTTTCGCTATAAGCAGTAAAAGCAGCTCTAACGGAGCTGTTTTTACTTTTGTTCATTTATAAAAAGTTAGTCAGTGTTAGTGTAGAAGACTTTGCCCTTAGGTAGTTTGAGGTTTGGCATCCAGAATGGGTTGCCGCCCCAGCCTTTGGTTTGGCTACCTACAATACGATATAGAGTAATCACTGGCTTATTTTCGATATGCTTACCAAGTGCACGGTCGTCAGGTGAGAGCATTGTTCCTGTCTGCATACCAATGTCACGACCGCGCCGAACAATAAGAGACACTTCGTCGACAAAGCCTTTTTCAGAAGAAAGTGAACGCATGGCAGAAATAAACGATTGGACGCTCCAGTTATTTATTTGGTCGTCTTTGAATTCAGAAAGGATGTTTATTGCTTCAGCATAGCTAATATGGTGAGTCGGCTGCTTCTCGTCATAGCCTTCAAGTATCGGATCAAGCGAATCAGCATTATCTTGTTCGGGGTTAGGTGGAAAGTAGTTAATGCCTCCGACAAGAACATCGAGCTTGCTACGATCAACAACGTTTGGTCGAGTTGGTCGAACTCCTGGTGGGAACATTAACTGAAGCTTATCAAGATTACCTTGTTCAATCTGTTCATAAAGCACTTCGTTCGAGCTATTAATTTCTGCAAATAGATTGAACAGTGCACGAGGCATAAACAAACGCATAAGCAGTGGGTCACGGTCATAGCCAAACATTCGACTATGCTGCCAGAAGGTATCAGCCTGCGGATTTTTTGATGATCGACAGTAGTAAACCGTCTGGAGGCCTTTAAACGTTACTCCTCTACCTAAGCTGTTGCCACCTACAATAATATTTGCGCCTGTCTCGATGTTTGGAGCAACTTCACTATCTTTACCGGAGTTCATTGTCACGTAGTGAATCTTGTGACTACTCTTCAAGTAGTTCACTATTTTGTTGAAATCTACAATATCTGGCTTCGACTCTTTGAGCTTTTCATAAGCAGCAGTTAGTCTTTCGACAACCCACGGGCTATCTATATTTGAGATCAGATCGTTAATATGGGTCTTTGTTTTTTGAGCTAAAATTGAGTGATCGTCAATTCTTGAACTCGGATGTATGAGAAAGTTACACACTTTAGCGCCACTCAAGAACTGATGTGCGTATGTGACAAGAAATGTTTCTGATGCTAGTTTAAGCCCCTCGGGCGTACCATCGGTCTCAATAAGCTCACTAAGTTCGTCGTCGGCAGTATAGATATTGGTGAATGGTCGAGGTTTAGAATAGAAAAATGAACCTCCAAGATACCCTTTGCCTGGCGGGAAGTAATGAATAAAGCTTGGTTTCCAGCCAGAGTCGAGCGTTTGGAGCAGTATCGGCTGTGGCGTAGCAGTAACCTGCAGATAAAAGCTACTGGTGCAAAGATTCTTAATCTCCTCGAGGTGATTGTTGATTGTGCTTCGATCTAGCTCGGGGTTGTTAACCTTGGTATTGAGCGACGTGGCATCCGCCTCGTCATCGATGATAAAAATCGGTCGTCCTGTGCAGTAGCCCGAGGAAGCCAAATGATTTTTCCATTTTTTGAGGACACTGGCGTTTTTCTTTAGCACCACAACAGTTGGTTGGCGAAGTTTTTTGCTAAAGAAACGAACATCATCTTTCTCATCACAGACGTTGAAAGTATCGATGCTTTGCATAGCACGCTCGAATGTTTGTTGTTGTAATGCGGTCATGCCACTTGTTAGTACTAAGAATAGCTCAAAACCAGCATCAGCGGCTGCCGACATCACACCAAACATCTGTCCTGTTTTACCACTCTGAACTTGCCCGAGTAATAAGCCGACCACATGATCCTTGAACGTAAACCTAGAAAGCTGTTCATCATTGAGTGACTTTATAGTCTCTCGAACAGACGACACAGCCTCTGGAGTGTTTTCCGCTAATCTTGCTAGGTATTCGTTGACGTGGTTCATCTATTTACCCCAAAGTCTATGTACCACTTATCACTGTCTCGTAACTTTGAGAGGGTAAAGGTGTCGCGACCATACTTTTTGAACGTATCAGAGGTAACAAGTTCTCCGGTCTTTAATGCATTGGCTTGCTCGAGCCTCCCCTTGAGCCACTTGCCAAGAATTTTGAGGTCTTTTTCCGAACGTAAGTTTTTGCTGTTCTGTCCACTGATTTTACAAGTGAATTCCCAACCATCATCAGTCATTACTTCAATTACACCACCGTCCCCATCTTTATCCGACTGCGGGTAGCCAGGCAATGAAGTAATAGCCTTAGGAACAATTAATTCAACTTCGTACCAAGAGCGTGGCATAACAAATTTCTGTTTGTTCTCGCGTCCCTTGCCATTGAAGGTATTAAGATTACTTCTAGTTGCATCATCAGCTTTCAGCCCGATGTCAAAGCTAATTTTAGGATCAATGTTTGCAGAGACAATTTTAACAGTCTCGTCGGTTACTTTTTCGACACCGTACTGATCATTCAGAAGTGTATTTTTTGATTGAACAACTTTAACTCGAGCCTCAGAAAATGGAGTCGTCGCAACTTCGTTTAGTTTTGAAATGAACTCGTCAACTTCGTTAGCATCACCGTTTTTCAACAGGTAATCTACCTCATACTGACGGCTGGTTTTGTTCTCTATGATGTTGGTTAGATTCGATGAACCAATGAGTGAGCCGATATTACTATTGCTCTTGGTGAAACTCATAAGCTTTCCATGAAATGGGAATGTTACAACCACATAAACACCGCCCAGATTCTCTTGTTGTAGCAAAGCATCTAAGTCTTCAAGTGCCTGCTTCTGTTGTAGGGTGACTCCTTCAAAATAATGCATGCCAATATTGAGTTGTAAGAATGGACCGCCATTTATTTCAATAATACTGCGAAGATCGACAACTGCATCTGCAGAAATATAACCGGTGGCGATGGTAAGTCTATCGGCGTCTTCAATCAGACCCCTAAAGGTATCGTGGTAAGTACTGGACTCGGTTTTGAGAGGCGGATAATTTGAATATAGTAAGCTCACATCACTCCGTAGCTAATGATAGTTTAAGTTTTGCTCCACTTTCTATTTTACTACGTTCTTTAACAGATGCTAAGTCTTCTGTAGAACTCTTAAC
>JBBQAZ010000036.1:0-5901 GCA_038316995.1 Saccharimonadales bacterium (SeqCode)
TTTGGCACAAACTCGTCGAGCGACTTCTTTTTGAACTAAAAGTACCGCAATTTCTGGAGGATTCGTAGATTCGCTGATTGTACGAATTAGCTTGCTGGTCAAATAATAAGGAATGTTCGCCACCACCTTGTACGGCGTTGACACTTTTGTAAAATCAAACTTTAAAATGTCTTGGTTCACCAGCGTCAGATTTTGCCTGTACTCCGAAAACATTTGCTCAGCTTCCGTGTTAAGCAAATCGAACAGTTTTTTGTCGAACTCAATCGCAGTTACGTTTGCGCCCTGAGCCAGCAACTGCTCAGTTAAAGTGCCCGTTCCTGGGCCAATTTCCACCACATTATCGCCGGGATCTACAGAAGCTTCTTCTATAATTTCATCTAAAACTCCAACATCTGTTAGCCAGTGCTGCCCCAATGATTTATTTGTCTCCGGTAAATTGCTCATCTGATAAGTGTAGCACCCAACCCCTAGAGGTCTAAAAGAGGAAGGCCGACTTCATCGTTTTGTGAACGTGTTAACTTAGTCTGAAAAGTCTGTAGTAATATTTCACAGGTTCCACCCACGACTAACTCTTTTACATGACCACCAATAGCCCGCATATTTTCATCTGAAAAGCTGCCATGGATGTGAATTTTTGGTTCGGGAGCCTCTCCGGCAACTGCCGGATCAAACCAAGAAACATTACCTTGCAAGCTCGTTATTTCCAGTAACTGGTTGAACGTCTTAAATTCATACTCTTGTTTTTCTAAATGATAAAACCCAAGTTCAGCACTGAGCGCCCCGCCAATCCCAGAAACCCAAGCCCCTTGAACGGCCTCACTACGAACAAATTCAGTAAGTTTCTCAACAAGCTTCTCGCTCTTGCTAAGTCGCACTAAGATTTTATCACCGTCAATCATTGTTCTCATGATATTAAATAGTATCAGAATTTCTTCAATACTTCTTTATCAAGACCAGCTGCGACATAATAGGGATAAAGCTTATCAACTTGTGAAAAATTCATTGATTCATATTCCGGATACATTGTGTCGGCTCCGGCTGTTTTCAAGTAGATATAAAGCGACTGAATTTTCTGCCATTCATCCTCTAAGCCATCTCCTTTTAAACGAGCAACTTGAGAATTGAAACTAAAAAATAGTCTTGCGATATAAAATAAGCAGTAAAGAATATAAAGCAGCAATGTTATGAATAATCCGAATGCTAAAGAGAAAAACAGTGCAAATTCAATATGACCAATGCCAGCTATTACGAACAACCCCAATGTAATCACCATAAATAACACCAAAAAGACAATTACGTGTTTTTTTGTCACCGCCATTTCAAGTTTTGTATTAATATTTTCTTTTCTCAACAGTCCTTTATTCCGAAGTCTGCCTTCAATTTCTGTCTCCAGGTTGTAAAAGACAACTCCTTCGCGAGCGTCGAAGTTTACTATGCCTGGTATCTTAAACTGTTTTGCAATTGAATTCTGAAGAGACGTTCGCTTGAAGTGCATATTTTTTTGATATATTTTTATATCCTTACCGTCGTCTAGAGTAATCTCTAATTTGTTTTGCATGACCATCTGTATAATTTCCGAAATAAACTCTTTTTTCCCAGCCTTACCATCAAGTAAGTATCCAAATTCAGCAGGCGAAATAGTTTCTACGATTTCATATAACGGTACTTCGGAATGTCGAGAATGAAATTGCCTATATACATATGCTGTGAATAACTTACCGATTAGTATTCCAGTAAATACGCTCAAGATTACCGGTATTAGTAAGACTTCCATTAATTAGTACCAGTGGTTAACTTGCCAAAACCTGTAGGCACCACATGGGCTGCCGTAGCGATTAACCATGTACCCAATTCCCCAGCGAATTTGTACTGCAGGATCAGATTGCCAACCCGGACCCATTTTGCTTCCAGGGAGTGCCTGAGGAATTCCGTAAGCACCTGAATTTCTGTTGCTTGCCAGATGATTCCATCCGGACTCACGCTGGAAAATATCATAAATACAGCTAAATTGATCGCTATAACCCATTTCGGCAGCAATTTGTTGGCCTAGTGCAACATTTGCAGAGGGGTTGCTTACAATAAATTTCGTTCCTCGTACTACTACTTGGGTTACAGGTTCAATTGCAATAACCTCAGAAATAGCTGTCCTGCCAACCTCAATGTCGTTTTCTAAGATAATTTCGTAAGTGACTACTTTTTGACCAGCTCGACCTTCGGTTTTTACGTTTTCAATTCCGCGCGCCATATTTGGATCATCGATATACTCTAGCGGTAATGGAATTTCCTCCTCCACGGACTCCAGTTTTGTTCCAACTCGGGCAAGAGAAACACTAACATCATTAGTGAGTAAGGTTGACGGACCAGGCTCTAGCGAATCATCCTCTTTTACTTCTATGTTTTTTTCTTTTAATAAATCTTCTACGGTGGTTGCGTGCGTGCGGACTTTAACGACTGTGCCATAAATGTTCAAACTAACCGGGGTTGCGCGGTCAATCACAATCCGCTCCTCAATTCCGCCTTCTTTAATAATATCCGACGGACTGAGTTCTGGCAGTGGTTGTCGTTCAACAATATCTTCCGGGAACACTTCTACGCCAGCTGCTTTTACTGCAGCACGAGGAGAAGGCTCGGCCGTCAATGTTACAACTTTTATGCCGTTATCTTCAACAAGAACTGGACGTGCTTTATAGACATTAATTTGAAAATTATCATCGGTAATTTCTGCCGTTAAGGATGGTTCAATAATGTCTTTTTCTGCAACAGTAATATTAAGTCGCTCTAGTAAATCCGCTACTGTATCAGCACGAGTTGGCACAACTCTTGACTGACCGTCAATATACAGCTGCACAACACGAGTATCGGTAGCACCAATAGTCTGCCCGCCAACCATCACAAACATTACGAGAGTCATAAAAAACAAAAACATAAAAGTAGAGACAGGCACCACAAGCGGATGCTTAGACAAATATTTGATTCGCTTCTTAGTCTTTTTAGACCGAAGTTTTTTTAATAGTTTTTTCATAAATAATGGATCACATGGGCAGGAGTTAGTATGACAGAAAAGTGAGCCAGATGGGAGTATAGCAGACAACGGGGGTGTTTTCTAGAGGTCCGACTACGTAATCTTTTGGAGAGGAGCAAACTGTATATTGAGTGTTTTATTTCCTTTTTGTTTGAAATAAATTGTTGCCGTGTCACCATCAAGGCTCAGAATTTTGCCAACTCCAAATAATTGATGCTGAACACTATCACCTTCGCTTAACTCTATTTGCTCCTGACTTTCGTCGTAATTGGGCATATTGTCTGAAAATGCATTCGGACGAGGCGGCTTTGGAGGTTCAAGTGCAGCACTACTAGATCTACTGAATTGACTGTTGCTAAACGTGGACTCAGTCTCGATAAGTGAGCTATCAATTTCACTAATAAATCTGCTTGGAGGATTGTGCTGAACCCCGCCATACAACATCCTGCTTGCAGCGTGTAATAGAAATAGTTCTTGTTTGGCGCGCGTCATGCCAACGTAACAAAGACGACGTTCTTCTTCCATTTCCGATTGCTCATAAAGAGCTCTGGAATGCGGAAAAAGAGATTCTTCCATGCCAACCATGAATACAACCGGGAACTCTAAACCTTTTGCAGCATGCAAAGTCATAAGCGTCACGGCATCATTGGATTGATCCAGACTATCAAGGTCACTTATAAGTGAAATTTCTTCTAAGAAACCAGAAAGGCCGACTTCTTGGTACTGTTGAGCAACGCTCAAAAGTTCTCGCACGTTTTCCTTGCGGGATTCTCCTTGCGCAGATCCGTCGTCAACAAATGCAAGATAATCAATCCTTTTTACTAGCGATTCTAGTAGTTCCGGAAGTGGCTTATCCTCCATTACTTCTCTAAAACTCTGCAGAATATCAAATAGCTCCAGGAATGACTTCTTAGCTTTTGGTGTTATTTCAAGCTGGACGCTATCTTGTAATGCCTGCATCAAGGTAACGCCACTCATGCGAACATACTCCATAAAAACCTGAAGTGATTTTGCGCCGATTCCTCGAGTCGGCGTATTAACAATCCGCTCAAAGCTGACGCGGTCCTCTGGCTGGTAGAGCACGCGCAAGTAGGCCATAATGTCTTTGATTTCTTTGCGGTCGTAAAACCGAACGCCTCCGACAACACGGTACGGTACGTTGTAACGAATAAAAGCCTCTTCGACTGATCGACTTTGTGCATTCGTGCGATAAAGTACCGCGAAATCTTTATAGCCTTTAAGCCCATGTTGCACTGCCGTCTGGACACGCGTTACTATAAGCTCGGCTTCTGCGCGCTCATTAAACGCTTCAACCACTTTTACTGGCTGGCCAGGTGAACCATCTGTCCAGAGCTTTTTGTCTGAACGTTGTTGATTCTTTGTGATAACAGCGTGAGCGGCATCAAGAATTGCCTTGGTACTCCGATAGTTTTGCTCAAGCTTTATAATACTTACTTCTGGGTAATCTCGTTCAAAATTTAATATATTCCGAAAATCTGCGCCGCGCCACGAATAAATACTTTGCCAATCATCGCCAACTACGGCGATATTGTTCGCTCTATTTGTAAGTAGTTGTACAAGTTTATACTGAGCTGCATTAGTGTCTTGATACTCGTCGATCATTACGTATTTAAACTGCTCTTGCCATTTAAGGCGAATTTCATCGTTGTACTCCATGAGATGAACAGTTTTAGAAATTAGATCGTCAAAATCTAGAGCTCCATTATCTTTCAATGACCTTTCATAAAGCGGATAGACCTGTGCCGCAGCTTTTTGAGTAGGACTGTTCGCGGTTCCAGAAAATTCATCTGGAGTAATTAGGTCATTTTTTGCGCTACTTATTGCATGCGATAAACTACGCGCCGGGAACGCTTTGTCGTCAATCATTAACTGCTTGCTGACTTGTTTTATGGCTGACTGTCTATCCGACTCATCAAAAATAACAAAATTCTTTGGAACGTTTACATGTTCTCCGTCTTGCCGAAGCAGCCGCACGCAAATTCCGTGAAACGTGCCCATATATGGCATAAATGAACGATTATCTGCGCGCTCACCTAGTAGCTCAGCGACTCTTTCGCGCATCTCGCCAGCCGCTTTGTTTGTGAATGTCACAGATAGGATATTAAAAGGGGTGGCTTTCTTTGTAGCGATCAGATAAGCGATTCTGTGAGTTAATGTTTTAGTTTTACCTGAACCTGCACCAGCCTGAATAAGCAGCGGACCTTCGGTCGTGGTCACGGCGCGCCGTTGTTCGTCATTTAATCCAGTGAGTACGTCCTGTTGCATGTGTATGAGTATTCTATCAGTACTTACTGTGAATAAAGGTTGTGATTTTTCTCAAGTATCGCGTTAGTAAAATTTATAAGCTTTTGACGCTTCTGTTCTGAGCGGACATCACAGACCGACTGCCTGTCGCTACAATCATGTGGATAGCTTACCGATACAACCATAAAATATCGGCGGCCCTGTACTGGCAAGACTGTTATATGCTTTGAAAAGTCACCTGATGCATAGCTTTTTATAAGCACTACCTTGTCATTTACAGAATAAGGTTCAAAACGGCAATCGGTATCTGTTGATAAAAATACGTGCTGCGAGCCATCGTATAAGCAGTAACCTTCGATTCCGTAATCTTTGAGTGGCTGAAATTTAAATCCAGGGCCATCATAAAAAGCAATGTTAAAATCCCTAGATTCCAACGATATTAAAGCATCAAACACTAAGGCTTCTGCCTTCATCGGTGCCTGTAATTCTGGATATTGAAAAGCAAAACCAAGAGTCTTAACGGTAAATAGCTCGAACCCTTCCTCTGGCTTAACGCTAATAGTACGAGTCACTGGCTTCTTTTCTTGTTCGACTTTATGGGGATCATCACGTAA
>JBBQAZ010000037.1:0-4856 GCA_038316995.1 Saccharimonadales bacterium (SeqCode)
AATCCAGAAGTAATTCAGGAATTGCAAGCAGGAATCGGCTACATGGTCTGTAAAGTAACGGAAAGCCAGCAACCACACATTGTTCCAATGTCAATTGTATACTCGAGCAAACGACGCCCGATAGTTACAATCGGGCGACCATCAGAAGAACCTTTTCAAAAAAGACGCGACATTATGGAATGGCTACCAGGTCGCATGCAGGCCATGCTAGATTATGGTCACGCCATTAAAACCTAGCGATAACTATCTAAATAGTATTCCAAGCACAACTAACAAATTGGCAATAACCAAGGGTATATACGTAATGATTAACGGTTTAGTCTTGTGTTTAAGCGCATAGATAGCCATCGTGAAAGACGAAAATAAAAGAATTGACCAGGTAACTATAGAAAGTCCATCCGTTTTTCCTTCAATCCAAACATTATATGCCTGAAAAGACACCGCCAAAGGGATGAGTGGGCCAGTAAAAATTATTAAATGATCGATTAAACTAAATTTTGAACTACCAATTTTAGTTCTAACACTCATGTGGTGTTCGACTTGAGTGCACTTTTCTACAAATCTTTTTGCAACGGACATTTAATACCTCTTGTGATTAATGACTACAGTATACCTTTATAAGACTAGATTATGATCAGCTTCAGGTACAATAACTACATGCTTGAGATATCTGACGACGAATTTAGCAAGATTATTTCTGATGTAATGGATGAATTGCCTAAACAATACATAGAGAAGCTTAACAATGTAGCAATCGTTTACGAAGACGAGCCTACGCCGGAACAACGCAAGCAACTAAAACTCCGATGCGGCCAATCATTATTTGGCCTTTACCAGGGAATCCCTTTAACCTCTAGAAACGGTAATTATAGTCTTGTTCCGCCAGATGTTATTACGTTATTTAAAAACCCAATACTTTCGGTTAGCAATAATAACGGGGCTCTACGTGCAAATATAAAACATACACTTTGGCATGAAATTGCACATTACTATGGATTAGGACACGATAAAATTCATTCGATTGAAGCAAAGTGGAGAAGTTAAGCTAATTTAGCGTAATCTAATTCGTTAATTTAAAGCAAGATGATTCGATTCACCATCAAATGGCTACTTTACATTAATAAGTGAGTTAGCCATGACACGTCGAGCAATAGATCTTGGAGCATATTTTGTAAACAATATTAGCACTCGATTCCTAAGTTTATGAATTGCAATTGTTTTGCCTGACAAAAGAGCGGAATAACCAAAAGAAGCCACATCCATAGCTGTAGGAAGATTGCCGCGGAATAACGACGTTTTGCTTGCTCCAGCTTGGTCTCCAAAGTGCGTGAGTGTTGGCCCGGGGCATAAAGCAGTCACAGACACACCTTTGTCCTGCAACTCCTCTTGCAGAGCCTCAGAAAAGGCCAGAACATAGTGCTTAGTCGCAAAGTAAACGTTCATAAATGGACCCGGAGCAAATGCTGCAGTAGATGCAACGTTCAAAATCCTACCTTTTGCTTTGATAATATCAGGCAGCAGTAGATGTGTAAGTTCAGTTAAAGCAACAATGTTTACCTGTATCATGCTGCGTTGACGGGCAAGCGGAATTTCCTCAAATCTACCATATTGACCAAAACCAGCGTTATTAACAAGTGTGTGTATATGTTTTTTGTGCTTTTTTAGCTGTATAGCAGTTTGCTCCGAAGCGCCATTTATACTTAGATCTTGCTGAATATAAAGCACTTTTGGACTATTTTTTGGCATAGCTTTAGAGCTGGCAACAACTACTATATCCCATCCATCTTTCGTAAATAGCTCAACAAAAGCAAGACCAATACCTGACGTGCCACCCGTAATAACAACTGTTTTCATTGCCACAGTATGACACATTTTACTTAACTAACAATGTATATTAATCTTTTAGCTATTCTTGCGAATTTACTCTATAATATAGTTATGAACAGAGGATATCATTCGACTGGACTTGATCCTCGCGTTCGTACTAACTTTAACGTACTCTACGGTGAGTTAGGGAAAGACGACGTAGAACTTCGTCAGGATGTATACAGAAAATGTGTAGCTGGCGATAAAACGCCAATAGATTACGACGCTGAAGTTATAATGTTAGCAGGGTATTTGGCGATTGACAGAGATGCAACGTGTCTAGATGTTGGCTCATCACGACCTGATTTTTCTGAAAAGCTGCATAAGGCTGGCTACAATGGACTCCTATTTGCAGTAGACCCAAACAGTCGCCAATTTGGTGAACGATCTTTTTGGAAACCAAGAACCGACAATCTATGGGAGCCGCATTTAGACGAGGACATCAATATCGATACGCTTCTGCATTATTATGATTTACAAGGAGATGACGACCCAGAGCATCAAGGTATTTTCCTTATAGAAGCTATAGCCAACCGAATTCCATTGCCAGATGAATTCGTTGATTTTTGCACTGAAATGTTCAGCCTGTATCATGTTGATAAAATTGACGATGCTTTGATGGAAATCAAGCGTCTTTTAGAATATTCTGGTCAAAATGTCATGACACTTAGTCGAAACAAAAACAAAGCCTGGATGCACGAAGGGCAGGATGCAATTAAAGACGTTCTATCTGACGTGTTAAAGCAGGAAGTTTCAGGACCGACTCCACTGCATGCTGGGTTCACCGTGGAGGACGCTGAACTTATTCTAAAGAACCACTTCCTGCATAACCACATAAGAAATATAAATGAAACTCTAATATTTGATACTGAAGAAAAATGCGAAGTTGTCCATGCCGCACAACTTACACAAGCACGTCAATTTAAGACTAAAAACGGAGAATCAGTTAGCATTGAAGATTTTGAAATTGCATATGAGGCCACCGTAGGCAAACAATTAAGGCAAGGACTCAATAACAATAATCCAGTATCCGATTTAGCTTCTAGAGCTATAATCGTCTCTAGTAGAAGAGGGATGGACTTACCAGATGAATACGAAAGACAGGCAGTCTAATAAGAGTATACTTATGCATATGGAGTATCGACGGGAAAACTCACCACTATATAGCTTGTTAGAAAATGGTACTAAAAGAACCTTACCTAAGGCTCAAGTAGTGTATGGATTTGGTGGTCAAGCTGTGCATTTGTTGGAGTCTGGATACGTGAAACGCTACCTCATCACAAAAGAAGGCGCTAAAAGTATTCAGGTAATTTATGGTCCCGGAGATTTCCTTCCGCTGACACCTATCTATAAAGAACTATTTAATATGGATATCTATAACGGCCCAGAAGAGTATTATTATGAGGCAATTACTCCTGTGGTACTTTATTCAGTTAGTATTAATGAGCTTACAGAATCTGCAAAAATAAATCCCGAACTGTATAAAGATCTTTTTTATGCAGCGGGGGTGCGATTAAACTCGTACATACATCG
Source organism: Saccharimonadales bacterium (SeqCode) (assembly GCA_038316995.1). Lineage (GTDB taxonomy): Bacteria > Patescibacteriota > Saccharimonadia > Saccharimonadales > JAXHNE01 > JAXHNE01. The sequence continues at coordinate 3,400 of JBBQAZ010000037.1, forward strand.
GCTTGAAAGTATTTCATTGGGAGTTGCAAATAAGAAAATCGGACACCAGCTATGTTACCTGGCAAATATTTTTGGTAAAAAAGATGAACAAGGAGTAACGATTCAACTCCCACTTACGCACCAAACTATTGCAGAAATTCTTGATATGGCCCGCGAAACAATAACTCTTAGAATTTCCCGTTTACAAGAAAAAGGTTTGATTTCTATCGAAAAACAGCTAATAACTATTCATGATCTGGAAGCGTTACGAAAATCCTAAAGAGCGCCATGGTTGATAAAGGACAAGTAAATCTGTAAATAATTTTACTATTCTTGCTCTTTTTGTTTCTAAAATAGTTTGATCTTGCTTACTTATGTCAGGAGTAGATGACGCCGACTGTACCAATCCTTCATTCTCTACAACTTGCACAGCAGCATCTGATACAACTTTATTGTTTTGCGGCTGACTTACTTGTTTTAGCGCACCGTAATGCGCAACCACGACCTGTGTAACGGTGCCCGTTAAATTACAAGTAGAAATCGCTATTCCTATGTCATCATACTTACTACTTAGTAAATTAGCTTTATGGCCAGGACTGTTCATCCAACCCTTTATAACACCTGCGTCTGTATTAAAATCTGCTGCAAGATTCTCGCCGGCAGCAACGTAATCATAACCTGCTATTTTAATGAACGTCCATGGCGTGCTCCCATCTGGTGCGTCATGTGACCAATAGTGGTTCTTGCACATGTGAGCCGCCTTCAAGTTTGCAGATTTTTGCAATGTGCTGCTATTTTTAAGTTCTTCAAAACCTGCGTCTAAGCGTTGCTGGTTTGTAAGCTCAATAAGCTGTTGACTGCTGAGAGCGGATGCTTTTGGAGCGAATATAAAGACACTGCTAATTGCTGCGATAGATAGTGCGTATGATAGAATTTTTGACATAACAAATACCTCCTCACGTGACATTTCAGTGAGTTATGTGTAATTTCTAGGCTTCCCGAGTACGCTTTAAATATAGACCTTGATTGTGTTCTTGATTGTGTTCTAGGTTACAAAATAATTGTTATTCTCATCTGAAATTAAAAAAACACCGGACTAATATATGTCCGGTGTTTTAATTGTTATATATTTTGTATTTTAGTTACTAATCTTCAATTCCTTGTCGCTTACGTAAGTAGTAGGCAAGTAACGCAGCCCCCAACAATACTAGTATTGCGGTAGTCACGTAGCTAGTCGTTTTTGATTTTTCATCTTTTGCAGCTTGATCATCTACTACACCCTGTTCATCCTTAGCAGATTCAACTATACCTTCGTCTTCTGTGGTTGATGCACCTTGGGATTGTCCATCATTAGAATCTATTGCTGTACCGCCAGCAGCGTTACCAGGTGTATTATTTGCTCCGTTAGCTGCAGGAGTGGCGGTGGTAGAGGTTGTTGAAACCTGCGAAGGCTGTCCTTCTTGAGGTGTTACAACACT
>JBBQAZ010000038.1:0-4787 GCA_038316995.1 Saccharimonadales bacterium (SeqCode)
GTATGTCTGTATGGGTTGTAAGGGCAAATTCTGGTAAGATACTCTGGTGAATAAGTTCAAAGAAATGCGACAAAAATATCGCTACGCGTCAATATTACTGAAGCAGCTAGTAGCCACCGATTTTAAATTGCGATATCAAGGATCAGTTCTTGGATACGCCTGGTCCCTGCTACGACCAATTTTACTTTTTGTAATACTGTACTTTGTTTTTGTAAAAGGGTTAAAAATTGGAGGTACACTGCCTCATTTTCCAGTTTACCTACTACTTGGCATTGTCCTGTGGACATTTTTCGCCGAAACAACCAGCCAGAGTTTAAGTTCGATTGTAAGACGCGGTGATCTTATACGTAAAATTCGTATTCCGCGGTGGACTATCGTTATTTCTAGCAGTATCTCAGCACTCATCAATCTCGGGTTAAACCTCTCTGTAGTGCTAGTATTTATGCTTATTACACGCGTTGATTTTATGAAGACGGGATTATTTTTCCCGATTATTTTACTCGAAATTTACATATTTGCGCTTGGGGTTTCTTTCTTTCTGGCAGCAGCATTTGTCAAATATCGTGATATGGAATATATCTGGGAGGTCGTTACCCAGGCATTTTTCTACCTCACCCCGATAATCTACCCACTCTCTATCATTACCGATACCACATTACAGAAGATACTACTCTTAAACCCAGTTGCTCAAGCAATGCAAGACGCAAGGACCATATTAGTCACAAAGGAGACGATTACCATGGCTGAGGCATACGGAACGAGCCTAGCCCGACTTATTAGTTTTGCGATTGTTGCCGTATTTTTCGTAGCAGGCCTCCTATACTTTAAGCGCGAGGCAAAGACCTTTGCGGAGAATATATAAATGAGTGCCGAGACCGCAATACGAGTCCAAAACGTTAGTAAGGCTTTTAAGCTACCTCACGAGAAAACGTCATCAGTCAAATCAGTAGTTCTAAATTTCTATAAACGGAAAAAGGGCTACGAATTGCAACAAGCCCTTGATAACGTATCCTTCGAAATTAAAAAAGGTGAATTTTTTGGTATTGTAGGTCGCAATGGTTCGGGGAAAAGCACCCTTCTTAAGCTTCTTGCAGGTATTTACTCCCCCAGCAAAGGGCGCATCCAAGTTAACGGGAAGCTAACCCCATTTATTGAACTCGGTGTGGGTTTCAACCCAGAATTAACCGGACGCGAGAATGTTTACTTAAACGGGGCTCTGCTTGGTTTCTCTCAAAAAGAGATGGAAGCCATGTACGATGAGATCGTAGCCTTTGCGGAGATTGAAAAATTTATGGATCAGAAGCTCAAGAATTACTCATCAGGAATGCAGGTTCGGCTAGCATTCTCTATCGCTATTCAAGCAAAAAGTGACATTTTACTTATTGATGAAGTATTGGCGGTAGGAGATGACAACTTCCAGCGTAAATGTTTTGAAACGTTTGAAAGCCTTAAAAGGGAAGGTAGGACAATAGTTTTTGTAAGCCATTCGATGGCAAGCGTTAGAGACTTCTGCGACAGGGCCCTACTATTAAGTAATGGCAAGATTGTTGAACTAGGCGATGTAGAGACGATTGTTGAAAAATACAATGAGTTGAACCAGGCGGGTGAAGTAAACCGGCTTGTAGGTGAGAACTCCGGAAAGATTAAAGCTGCCGACAGTGACGTACGTGAAGTATTGGGGAATAAAAAAGTTGAGATTATGGGTTGCACGATCTTTGATCACACAGGTAAAGAGTCACCTAATATAGAATCGGGCAAGTCATTTACTATTAAGTTCCCCGCAACCTTTAAGGCCAAAATTGAACATCCTGCGTACGGAGTAATGTTTCGTAAAAATCCCAAAGAAAATCTTTTTGGAATCAATAGTTTTTTCGGTAAAAAACAACTCCCACCCCAAGCCGCGGGTTCGAGAGTATTAGTAGAGGCTAGCGCGGTTATGCCACTTGCTCCGGGCACGTATTACTTGACCATAGCTATATCAAACCAGAAGAACCGCTCTGATTATGTCGACCTATTGGTACTTAATAACTACTTAAAAGTTAGTGTTCATGGATCAGAGACGACCTGGGGCCTTATACCAAACGAGGGTCAGTTCAAAATACATAATAGTCGCAATTAACCTATATTCTCAACCACGAATCAGATACTTAGTTATCAGTTAAGAAGTGAATCGTTTAACCACGTTTTTGTAGCAATAGTAGCATCATTTTGTGATGCGTTGTGCTAACTCCGCCACTAACTAAACCCTGCTATCTTACCCTTTACTGATAAAGTATAATACGGGTAAGCGGGTTAAAACTTATAAATTTTGATAAGTATTCCTGTAATTATATCCAAAATAGCGGAGAGATTGATGATTACTGTTGAAGAAATGCAGAAGGTCGATAAATGTTTTTGGTGCAAATCAATAAAATTCAAGCGGATTACTGAGCGCAAAGATCGCGTTGGTATTCAGGAGTGTCAAAAATGTGGTTTAATCCAAGTCGCGGACATACCAGAGGATCTTTCTGTTTACTATGTCAAAGAAGATTATTTTAATCCTGATGAAGAAACCAAAACGGGTTACCACGAGAATTATGATTTGCTCTCGCCCTTCTATCTCTATTGGCAGGGTGCCCTAATTGAGGAGCTTGTGAGGCGGGGTAATTACAAGTCCCTGCTAGAGGTAGGATGCGCTACAGGGAATGCCTTAGAAATGATGAAGCTATTTGTTCCTGAGGTAAGCTTGGAGGGCATAGATCTTTCGGACTATGGTATTGAAGTGTGTAACCAGAAGGGTCTGAAAGCAAGCGTTTCGACAATCGAAGGTTTCAAGCCCAAACAGAAATACGACATAGTTTTCTCGTCTGAGACTATGGAGCACGTGAGTGACGTAAGTAGCTTTGTTGAATCGGCCGCTCGGAATCTAGCGACTAATGGTGTTTTCGTATTTTATGTTCCTGCCGTACATAAACAGGAGCTTATTAGGGAAGGCAAAGACCACCCCTCCCTTACAACGAGTCTTGAGCACGTGTCTTACTTTACTAATGACTTTCTTACAAAAGCAATGAAGGAATATTTTAATAAGTCATCAGTATACATTCATACTATAACAACTAATGGTGAAAACTATCATCTAGGCATAATTTCTAGCAATAAAAAATTAGTGGCACATATGAGAACTTTTGTTCAAGGGATCCAAAATTTTGAACATAGCCTGAATGAGCAGAAGACACTATACAATGCTGTCATATTAGCTGCAAAGTTTGGTGATTTTAGTGTTTCGCAAAAATACCTCGATAGGTTTTCGCAAAGTCAAGACACGAAGTCACATGACCTCAATTTTCTTAACGGGGTTCTAAAATATAACAAAGGAGAGATAATTAGTGCACGGCAATACTTTAATCTAGCGCTAGAAGGCAGGCCGCCAACCAATTTTGATCTCAGGGTATTTTTAGCGACAGAGAAGAGCCTTAGCGATATATATGCGAATGAGATTACTGTGCAGCGTAAGACGGCATCACAATTGGTTGATATTGAAAATGAACTCAATGAACTCAAACATTCAAAGCTGGTAGGTAATACAATACGAGTCAGACACCTCATTGGCCGAGTAATAAACCCAGTAAGGAACCTTAAAAAAAAAATTCTAGTTAAGCTTCGCAATAAGCTCTTTGCCCTGGTGCCAAAGCGATTGCGCAAGCCCATCAAAAACTTAGTAACCCTAAAATTCTTAATTAAGCATCGACTAATTAGAAACGCTAAGATTCAAAATGGTTTGCCCTTGATATCGGTAGTAATACCCTATTACAACAGGGCCGATACTATTGATGAGACTATTGACTCACTGAAAAAACAGACTTTTATCAATTTCGAAGTAATATTGGTTGACGATGGGTCAACCCAACAAGCGAGTATCGACAAGCTGGATTACCTAGACACCGGCAATTTAAAACTTCTTATTTTAAAACAAAAAAATTCAGGCGTAGCTTCTGCAAGAAATAGTGGGATAAGTAAATCAAAAGGAAAGTATATTGTTTGTCTTGATTCTGACGACATGCTTGACCCCACTTTCATAGAAAAATGCGCTACACTCCTCGAAATTTCGCCGGACATAGATCTGGTTACCACGCATATTAAGAACTTTGGTGTTGTTAATTCGGTATATTATCAAGCGCCCTATGATGCAAGACATATTCTAGATAACAACATGATGATAACGGCAACCATGTTTAAAAAAAGCGCTTGGGAGAAAGCAAAAGGATATAAATCGGGTATAGGATATGAAGATTGGGAGTTCTGGGTAAATCTTGCAGAGCGTGGCTACTGGGGGCAATTAATTCCCGAACCACTATTCAATTATAGAACTGCATTATCCTCTCGGTATATAGATGATAAATCAGACCACCGAAATAATATGCGAAAAATTCGCAAATTACATCCTAATTATGCAAAAAATCTTCGCAGGGTTATATGGAAAAAATATTTTTATAGGCATTACATCCCCACTGAAGATTTATTCAGTAATCTAAACGCTTCACAAAACTATCGTCTTCAAGCAGTGCGTTCAAAAAATGTTCTAATTGCCATGCCTTGGATGACATTTGGGGGAGCGGAGACTCTTATTACCAATTTCTGTAAGGAAGTTAAAGATAGCTTCAACCTTTCATTCATCACGGGTTTACAATCCGAGCACGAGTGGGAGTATAAATTCAAAGATATCAGCCCCTATGTTTATCATCTTGCCAATTTATTTGATGATGAAAAGTTATATCTCGAATTTATATCTAACTACATAGAAACAAGAA
>JBBQAZ010000039.1:0-4500 GCA_038316995.1 Saccharimonadales bacterium (SeqCode)
GCACGCTCGGTTGCATCCTTGGCATCAATTAGTCGATTGTAGTTCTCAAGACTGAACTTGCTGTCTACTGGTAGGATTTTTTCATCTAGCTGAATAATTGCATCTACAATCACACCGTCTTTAAATTTGTACTGCAATTGATAGCCGCCCGGTGGCAACACATTTTTTAAGACTTGATCAAGATAATATTCTCCAAGCACTCCGCGTTGTTTTGGATTTTGCAACACGTTTTGCAGTACTTTTAACTCACCGGCAATGTCACCAACTTGTTGATTGGTTTTTTCCAATTCTGTTAGTTTGCTGGTCACATCTTTTATAATTTTGCTACTTTGATCAAACTGTCTGAGCATTTGTTGGTTGTTTTTATCAAGTCTGTCGTTAATCTGTGTGTTTAATCCGTCTTTGAGTTGACCAATCGACTCTGTAAGTGTTGTAAGGTCTTGCTTTAGCATCATCGAAGCACCTGTATCAGATGATTTCGAGGTGCGGAGCAATAACCCAACTAGCACAAGATTAACCACAACAAGTATTCCAACAACAATAAGCATGTTGCTATTGTACCGTGCTTATTCTTTATTAGCTATGAAAATACAATTTGCGAATTATTCGTATTTTAGTCTATTATGTAGTTATGCAAGAGGCACAAATAAACTTTAAAGCTCACCTAAAAAAACATGGACATTTTGCAACAAAGCCACGCATGCAACTTTTTAAGGTCTTTTTACGCCATCAATCGATGAGCATCCAAGATTTAATTGAAAGTTTGCCAAAACAGGATAAATCTAGTGTCTACCGAAACATCGACCTGTTTGAAAAGTTGCGTATTATTAAAAAAGTACAGCTGGGCTGGAAGTTTAAATATGAACTGAGTGAGCTTTTTCATGAACACCATCATCACCTCACCTGTCTTTCTTGTGAACGGATAATAATATTGGATGAAGACTTGGTGATCGAACAAGAAATATCCAGGCTCAGCTACAGGCATCGCTTTAAATCACTTGAACATACTTTAGAAATTCGTGGACTTTGTAGCGAATGTAAATAAAAAAGACCCCAAGCATAAGCTTAGGGTCAGCGGAAGCCTCACACTTCCACTACCTAGCTTATGCCTTTTTTACGCTTAAATCAAGTTTTTCAATCTTTTGATGACGAATTTAAGACCGCCCAGATGAGCATAGACAGTAGCACGAGTGCAGCGCTGTAAAATCCAACTTCTCCATATAGCTCAACCGTGTACCCTTCGTTAAAATTCAATACAAAATACGCAACAGCCGCTGAAGAGTACGCCGCAATACTTAAGAATGCTGCACCAATCAAGGCAATTCGTGAACGCAGAACCCCGGCTACAACGAGAGGAATTGCATATAAAACAACTGCACGACTGGCCATCCCGCGTGTTTCATACACAAGAAACGATACAAGCAGAACATCAATAACTATCAACGACGCTACCAATTTTTGAAAAAAAGCCAACTTCTTAGATGGACTACGCGCCAAAAGCCAAATTATCGTTACCCCAACAAAAAATACTGCCGTTATAAGCCACCGTTTTAATATAGACTCTAGTGGAATAAGTGCCCAGGCATCATAAATAACAATTTGCACAGCAAGCGCAAGAGCCAAATAAAAATGGACCCGGGATACACGTACAATTCTTAGTTTCAGTTGATTCAGTTGCTTTATGTTCATTACTTACTAGTCAATCATACTGGTTATGTTTAATCAATAAATGTTAATTATCTTCTATTGAATTGTCATCTTCACTTTTACCCCAGTGCCATTTTGGTTTTGGTACTTTATGGTGGGTGATCGAAAGCAGAGTACCGGTTTATACAACAAAAACTGAGCAAAAAACTATAATGTTCTGATATGTCGGCTCATCACTCGAAATAAACTACGAACCAACAAATATGAATCCTATATAAATAATAAGCAAAAGCCAGCCCTGCCGCGTAGCGGGTGTCCATCCCCAACCGTAACGCTTTCTTTTGAACCAATATTTTGCCATGCATTTATTATAACGCACATGCTATACTACAAGGGTTAATAAGGAGTTTAGGTGTCTAAAAAACTAGCGATTATTATAATGTTTATAGCACTTGGAGGCGGAGCAATCGCCTACACAGCTAATCAAAATAATAACGATTCATCTAACGTAACTTCAACGTCTAGCACTTCATTTGCGGAAACACCAACCAACGAAGCAGAAGCTGAAACAGTAGCCGGTAGCGGATCTTACGTTGAATATAGTGAGACGGCTCTAGCGAGCGCTGAAGGGCAAAAAGTATTATTCTTTCATGCACCGTGGTGCTCTCAGTGTCGTTCAATTGAACAGGGAATTAAATCTCAAGGTGTTCCGGAGGGCTTTACGATAATTAAAGTTGATTATGACAGTAATCAGGACTTACGAGCTAAATATGGAGTAAAGCTCCAAACAACCTTCGTAAAACTGGATGACAACAATGATAAAATCGATGATTTTGTTGCCTACAGCGAACCAACTTTTGAAGCCGTAAAACGCGATTATCTCTAAAACATGGAGCTAATAATTGCAGCTTTTGCAGCTGGCATACTAACTATTCTTGCACCTTGTATCCTGCCTTTACTTCCCGTTGTGCTCGGAACAAGTCTCATCAATGACAATAGCAAGGTAAATAAACCAACTTGGATTAAACCACTTGTCATTACAATCAGTCTAGGTGTGTCCGTCATTGTTTTTACCTTACTATTAAAACTAAGCAGCGCTCTGCTTGGAGTCCCAGCGAGTGTCTGGTCAATAATTTCTGGAGTAATCGTTCTAGCTCTCGGTCTTACTATGATTTTTCCGACAGTTTGGGAAAAAGTCGTTGCACGGTTCAATTTTGGTGGTAAAACTCAGGGCATGCTTGGAAAAAGTAATACATTATCTGGTCAAAAACGAAACATTCTAACTGGCCTTGCTCTTGGACCGGTGTTTAATAGTTGCAGTCCAACATATCTGTTTATTGTTGCAGCCGTATTGCCCGTTAGCTTTGCGAACGGTTTTGGTCTCTTACTTGCCTACACTATTGGACTATGTGGAGCACTACTACTAATAGCATACGGAGGACAATCAATAACTAACAAGCTCAGTATCATCTCCAACCCAGAAGGCAAATTCAAGAAAATTGTCGGAACAGTGTTAGTGCTCGTTGGTATTGCTGTACTATTTGGTATTGATAAGGACATTCAGGCATACGTACTAGAAAAGGGTTGGTACGCTCCGGTTTCACGACTAGAGATGTCGCTTGATTAAATTTTATGCTTGCGTTAAGTGAAGTTTTTGCCTAATATTTCATCTTAGAGTTTTTATTAATCTAAAATTTGGAGACTTCTTTGGACCATTATTTATTGCGCTTTGCTAGTGAGTCAACTCACGTTGCTGAAGCCGCAGCTAGCACAACAGAGCACGCTGGCGGAGTAGAGCATTTCGGTATTATTTTTCTTATGCTCGCGGTCGTGCTCATTACAGGTAAGCTTGGAAACTTTGTAGAGAAGTTTGGCCAGCCAGGAGTAATTGGTGAGCTTCTTGCAGGAATAGTTTTAGCTGCTATTGGATACGCCGGCCTGGGACTTATCGGAGATATCAGCGCTAGCCAGGAAATTAGCTTTTTAGCTAGTTTCGGTGCTGTCCTCCTTCTATTTTCAATTGGCTTAGAATCAAACATTCGTGAAATGAGGCGCGTTGGGCCTTCTGCGCTTTTGGTAGCGTTAATCGGGGTGGTGGTTCCGTTTGTGCTTGGATCATTCGTATTAGGACCAATCTTTTTCGGTGATCAATCATTGAACGCCCGTTTATTTCTTGGCGCATCATTGGTAGCAACAAGTGTTGGCATCACGGCATCTGTTTTTCGCTCTCTTAAACTATCCCGTAGGAAAGTTGCTAAAACAGTTCTTGGTGCTGCAGTCATAGACGACGTGCTTGGCTTGATTGTTCTCGCAGTTGTATCTGCACTGGCAAGCGGCGGTACAGTCACTGTCGGTAGCGTAGCACTAATTGCAGCTAAGTCTTTTGGGTTCCTTGGTGGATCACTCTTAATTGGCACATTGCTTGCAAAGCCATTATCCCGAATGTTCAGTTTTATTACTTCAGGAATTGGGATGAAGGTGACGCTTGCAATTGGATTTGCGCTTGTTTTTGGATATATATCAGAGCTATTTGGCCTAGAGCCAATTATTGGCGCTTTTGCTGCCGGACTACTTCTAGAGGAAGTACACTTTCATAAATTTGATCAGCCAGAAATAGTTCATGATCTTGAAACTCTCAAATACGACGATAAGCATGATAAAGAAAAGGTTGATGCTCTTATTAGTAAGCATAGTCATGGCCATATAGAAGACCTCGTCGCAAGCATTAGTCATATATTTGTGCCCGTATTCTTTGTCTATACCGGACTCCAAGTTGATATCGGATCTCTCTTGAACGTAAACCTCTATGTCGTCGCTATTGTCATTTCGATTGTGGCAATTGCAGCAAAATTT
>JBBQAZ010000040.1:0-3990 GCA_038316995.1 Saccharimonadales bacterium (SeqCode)
TCACTCATAATACGAGCCGAATTTGCCCAGGATTGACTCTTATATTCTCGGTAACTGTTCTGCCACATTGTATTAGCCAGTGAATCGTTCTCACAAACAGTAAGTATCATATCTGCCATCTGATTCGTATCCCAAAAATCAACCTTGAAGCAGTTTTGTAATACTTCGCCTACGCCAGATTGCTTAGATATAATGACTGGAGAGCCGTAACCAATTGCCTCGAGAGCAGCTAAACCAAAAGGTTCAGATACACTCGGCATTACGAAGACATCAGCTATTTTAAAGCTGTCCCTCCATGGTTTACCTGTTCCGTTCATCCAGCCTTCAAAAATAACGTTTTTAGACAAACCATAAGAAGCCGCCAGTTCCATCAATTCATTTTCTTGGTCACCACCCCCAGCTAATAGAAATAATACTTTCGGGTTTTTATCAACTACCAATCGGGCGGCTTCCAGTAGATGAGTAAGTCCTTTTTGAATTGTTTTTCGTCCGGCATTGACAACAACCTTGTAGCCGTTAGACTTCATAATTTTCAAGTAAGCGTGCAGGTTACTTGACTCGTCTATATCTGAAGTATCAACATCCATACTGTTATGTACAACCTGAATTTTGTCTGTTGGTATACCATACTCTTTTACTATAACGTTCTTAGTATGTTGTGAGACTGCAAAAACCTGATCTGCCATCATGAGTGCAGTATACTCAATTTCTCTAACCTCAGGATTACCCGATCCTCCTGCAGATTGATCAAACTGCGTAGCGTGAACATGTGCTATTAATGGTTTACCTGTAATTTGTTTTGCTAATATACCAGCTTTAAATGTAAGCCAGTCATGAGCGTGAATTATATCAAATTCAGCAGTTTGGGCGAGTGTTGCTACATTGTGCGCGAATAGATCATGTTGCTTTTTTAGATCTAGCTTACCATCAGTGACTGGCAGTTTCTTTTTGCCATAGTTAACAGTGTCGTAGATACCACCGGCGTAAATTACTTTATCAACAGATTGTTTGTGTGCTCCAGTGATCTTCATGAAGTCAATGTCGAATGAAGCAGTGTAGGGCAGAATGAACTCTATGTCTACTCCAGAGACACTTAACTCCTTGCACATTTGATAACATGCAATTCCCATTCCACCAGCGTGATGTGGTGGTAATTCCCAACCAAGCATTAAAACTTTCAAGTTTTTTTATCTACCCTCTGAAATGCTACTGTTTTTATATTCACTTTAGAGTATAGTACTAACGCTTTGTAAAAACAACCACATTTAACGGATATTTGTAGGTGTTCATAAAGCGCAAAACGTGCTATAGTTAATAACTTATGAAACAATCAGATAAAATACGCAACATTGCGATTATTGCCCACGTTGACCATGGCAAAACTACTCTTGTAGACGGTTTACTTAAACAATCACATACTTTCAGAGATAATCAATCAGAAATGACACAAGATCTAATTATGGATTCTGGTGATCAAGAAAAAGAGCGTGGGATCACCATTACTGCCAAGATTACAGCAGTTGACCATGATGGATACCGAATTAATATTATTGATACGCCAGGACACGCAGATTTTTCTGGTGAAGTTGAACGTACTTTGCGAATGGCCGATGGTTGTATTCTCGTTGTAGATGCACAGGAAGGCCCTATGCCTCAAACAAAGTTCGTCTTGAAAAAAGCACTAGCGCTTGGTTTAAAACCGATTGTTGTTATAAATAAGATTGATAAGCCAGCTCGTAGGATTGCCGAGGTTGAAGATGAACTGTCAGACCTATTCTTAGAGCTCGCTGTTGACGAAGATCAACTACATTATCCAGTCTATTATGCAATTGGACGTGATGAAAAAGCCTGGAAAACTATTCCTGAAAATCCTGAAACAGACGAAGCAGACTTATCAGTTATCTTTGATTCTATTATTAATGATGTATCTGCACCGAAGGTTGACGTCGACGAGCCACTGCAACTATTAGTGTCATCACTGCGCTATGACTCTTTTCAGGGTAAATATGCTGTTGGTCGTGTCGAGCGAGGTAAGTTGAAGAAAAAGGATGCAGTTGTCTTGTGTGGAGAAAACGGTCAAGTAAAGGCCAAGATCGATCGACTTTACCGTACAATTGGTCTTGTATTTATCGAAGTAGATGAGGCTATTGCCGGAGATATTGTGTCTGTTACTGGACTCGCTAATGCTAAAATCGGTGATACAATCGCCGATGCAGATGCTCCAGAAGCGCTACCTCGTATTGAAGTAGAGGCTCCGACACTTAAAATTTATCTTGGCCCAAATACCAGCCCAATGAAAGGCAAGGAAGCGGAATTTAATACCTCACGTCAAATTGGAGACCGACTTAAACAAGAGTTGGAAACCAATGTCGGACTCGAAGTAGAGCCTCAAGGAATCGGGTTTTTAGTTGCAGGACGTGGCGAGTTGCACTTGTCTGTTTTAATCGAGACTATGCGCCGTGAAGGATTCGAATTCGAAGTCGGTCGCCCACAAGTAGTCACAAAACTAGAAGATGGCGTAGAGATGGAACCAGTTGAAGAGTTAACAGTCGAAGTACCTGCAGAACATGTTGGTGCGGTACAAATGGAACTAGGCAAACGTAAAGCAGAGCTAGTTGCTCAGAACAACTCAAACAAAGGCGGAACAGAACTTATATACAAAATTCCAACCAGAGCACTGCTTGGTGCACGTAATACATTACTTACTGCTACAAAAGGAACGATTATCATGAATACGCTTCTTGATAGTTATGCTCCGTTAGGTGCAAGCTTAAACCAAATTCGTAGTGGTGTATTGATTGCATGGGAGACTGGCGTTGCGACACCTTATGCCTTGCAGAGTGCTGAAGATCGCGGAGAATTATTGGTTGGTGCTACCCAAACAGTTTACCAAGGACAAATTGTTGGTATTAATCAACGCCAAGATGATTTAGAAGTTAATATCTGCAAAGAAAAACACCTGACAAACATGCGTAGTTCTAGCTCTGACGGTGTCGTACAGCTCACACCATACACTCAGTTTAGCCTGGAACAATGTCTTGATTTTATTGAAAACGATGAATTACTAGAAGTAACACCAAAATCATTGAGACTACGTAAAAAAGAGCTAGACCACAACAAGCGTAAACGCGCTGCGAAAAACTCTTAGTAATCTCCGGCTTCGACGCCGTAGTATTGGTCAAGAGTCTTGCCACTATTTTTTACTGCTTTAGCAATGTCTATCCCCAAGTATCGCATATGCCACGGTTCGTATTGATAACCAGTGATGGGTTCTGTATTGCTCTCGTACCTCACTATAAAACCATAGTTATGGGCATTTGTTGCCAACCACAAGCCTTGAGCTGTATCTCCAAAACATATCAATAAATCACAATTAGCTTCTGGTGTACCTAGGTCTACTGCTAACCCCGTCTGATGTTCACTGTGGCCAGGGCGAGCACTTGACCTATCGGCTTGAACTTTTCCATCAACTCGCACCCATTTATCGTAGGTAGCTACTTGAGTCGCATAAGATCTATATGAACTTAAAACTCTCATACCAACACCAGTATTGTTGGCACCAGCTAACAGAGCAGCCAATGCATTCGCTGCTTCTGGGCGTAACTGACCTCCTGCAACTGATTGCAAAGCGGGCACATAATCACTTGGTAATTTATGTTTTTTATTCACAACGACTGTTAAGCTACCAGCTTGATCTAGCGTATAGGTTACCGGCCATGGTAATTTTTCTTCTGGTGTAACAACTTTTGGTGTCTCGGTAACATTGCTTTTTTTAATAATTAGCTCTTTTTCTGCCTGAGCGTACAGGCCACTTCTAGTAGTATCCTTTTCCTTATTTGAGCTGGTAGACTCTGTTGTATTATTTGTAGTCTCACCATTTCTTTGTAGCATAACAAATACAAATGTACTTCCGACAATGAAAAGTAATACCCCAATACCAATACCGATTTTTTGCTTATATCGCTTTAATTTTTTCATATATTCATAATA
>JBBQAZ010000041.1:0-3982 GCA_038316995.1 Saccharimonadales bacterium (SeqCode)
AAGGCTTCACCTAAAGAGTTTGCCCCTTCAAGACACATATCAAGATATCGCGCTTGAGCAGGCGAATCAAAATCATATGAACCGTCATTTTTGCCTGCACTAAAGACATAGACTTCACCAACAGAGATATCTCTACTTGAATCGAAAGCTTCCGTTTTGGTCATTTTGTACATATATTCACGAGCTTTTAAATCGCCTAAACTCATCTCGACTGTGAATATAACACCATTTACGGAATAGCCTGGATAGACCTCAACGTCCAGCGCGCAATATGGCAGTCCGCGTAAATGCCCATGCGATTTCGCAGTGAGACCTTTGCTGTCCCACAAATTAAAGGATCTTTTAAAGCCCTTAATGTACACGGGTTTAATGTTGACCGCATCAGGGGATGTGTCTAGTAGCGACTGCTTATTAATGAGTGAGCCATAGCCAAATATTTTTACAGTAGACATGCTCTAAAGTATAACAGCGAAAAAGAAGACTTTAATCTATAACAATTCGTTAATGTAAGGTACATTAGACAAGCCCTAACAGTAGTTGGGGGTGAAGAAATACCTATTAAGAAAGGCTCCGTAGTCATTACACCGCCTGACACTACTCACTTTACTATTCCAGAAAAAGACTTAGTAATGATAGTTATTAATTCTCCCAGCTTTGACGCTAAAAATATTGCTGAACCAACTGAAACTGACCCAAGTGTTAAGTTTGATAAAGTTCAATACGAAAAACTGATTGGCGGTATTTAGTTCAATAGTTCGAACCTACTACATAACAAACTTGTCATAGCTTAATTTGACGAGTTTTTCGTATGCACTCCAGATATCACTAGGTATTTCTTGTTCAACCTGAAAGCCCTGCTTGGGATATTCTTTAATACGCTGCAAGTCTCCAACCATCACGTTAATAAATAGATCTTTAGGTATTTGTTCATTGAAGTGCTCTTCGTATGTAATCTGTGGTGAGGTGACAGTGATCTTTACTTCTTTGTTTTTCCAGTGCTTCATGTACGCTGCCCAAATCCGTCGTTCCATATACGGCTTTGTAACAATAAGAAGTGAATCTGGCAGTAGGTTTTTTCTTTTGAGAAGTTCTTGCACAAACTTAATGTTTTCGCCGGAGTTTGTAGCTTCTTTTTCAAGTAAGATCTTATCTTCAGGCACTCCTAGATTAACGGCGATATCCCTGAACTTTTCGGCTTCGGTCTGTGTCTGAGTATCTTTAGTAATCTTACCCAATCCACCTGTGAATACGATTAAATCTCCGAAGCCATCTAAAAATAACTCAGCCGTTCGACGGGCTATTCTTGTATCAAGTGCTCCCATTCCAACAATGATATCGGCTTTAGAAACATCCATATCGAGCTTCATATATTCTAGTAACGTCTTTGCTAATGTATCAATATTCGTCATAGGTATACTTTATCACTCTAGAAGGGCAATATGTCAGATGAACTGACTCCAAGTGCTTCCACTAATCGCTCCAGCATCTTTATAGAAGGCATGACTTCACCCCTCTCAAGCTTCGCGTAATAGTTGTCTGTGGTGTCAGCTTTTTTAGCAACTTCAAGTTGAGTAAGGCCATTTTTCTTACGTGCCTTCTTTAAGTTTGCTGCAATACTTGTTCTTATGCTTGTATCGTTCATTTGAATATAGTATAAACGTGTCAGTACAAAGAGTCTAATCTCCTTAAACATAAGAACTACCAGGGGTAATGTTGTATTTTTAATCTAATTTTAATGTTTGATGAAAATTATCCTGCTCACATCTGTAATCTAGCTTAATCGCGTTTCCAAAGATCACCCCATATAAACATAAGTATTAAGCCATAACGCTTGCATAAATGCAAGTTTTCATGGTAATTTGCAGTTGTAACCGGGAGGAAACGGTATGATAAGCAAAAAATCATTATTATTCATCAGTTTACTAGCAGCTTTTGGGCTGCCGTTCATTCTCCCCAACGCGGTCTTTGCGCAAAGCGCGGGTGATATCGGACAAGTTGAAAGCTTTATCCGAAACGTCATCCAGGTCATGGCAGGATTAGCCGGTCTCATAGCGACCGGCTTTTTTGTTGTTGGGGGTTTTGGATATATAACAAGCTCGGGCAACCCTGAAAACCTGGAGAGGTCAAAAAGAACTATTATCTTCTCTGCGACAGGGTTGGCCATAACCATAGGGGCATTCGTACTCAGTAACATTGTTACTGGGCTTGCATCGAATGCCTTTGGAGGGTAAGCAAAATGCTCATTGCCACTCAAGCAGCAACTTGGGTGGCACAGTTTGCCGCCGTAAATGGCGACGTTCAGAATTATTTACGTCCTTTAATGCTCAGTCTAATCGGCTTAGCAGGTGCAGTTTCTGCCTTCTTCATAGTTACAGCAGGAATTGAGTACACAACAAGTGCTGGTAAGCCGGAAAGACTTGAGCATGCGAAAAAGGTTCTCAAGAACGCGCTTATTGGTCTAGTTATTGTTATTGCAGCCGGAACTCTTACGGCCATTCTTACATCTGCATATAACGATGCTGGTGGAGCATCAATCGAAAATATACCCGCACTAACACCAGTAGATACCGCAGATGGTGGAGGTGGAATTACTGAAGTGCTAATCAACGCAATCATCGGATTGTTCAAGCATATTATCGAAACAGCAGCTACACCGTTTATTAATGCTTTAGATTACTTTACTCACGCTACACCTCTAATGGCAGATAACCCTGCAGTCTTTAATCTTTGGTTAACTGTAGTAGGGATTGCTAATGCACTATTTGTGCTAGTTGTTGCCCTGCTGGGCTTCCATGTCATGGGTGCCGCTAGCTTGGGACTGGACGAGATTGAATTCAAGCATTTACTCCCCAGAATCGGGGCTACATTCTTGTTAATGAACATGTCTATCTTCTTCATAGATGCCATCATTAGTTTATCTAATGTCTTAATCACCGCCATAGAGAACGCTTACTCGTCGCTATCGGTTTGGGATGCACTTAGCGGGGTTGCTTCTGAGGCTGGTGGTCAAGGTTTGGTGGCACTTCTAATCATGACTGTATTCATGGTCCTTTCTGCAATTCTACTGATCTACTACGTAATGAGAATCGTAACCCTATATGTCGGCGCTATTCTTGCACCAGTTGTGATATTACTGCAAATGCTTCCAGGTTTTCGTGACTTTAGTGCAACTGCTATTAAGACTTACTTTACAACTGTTTTCGTACTCTTTGTTCACGTTATTATCCTAACTCTAGCGGCGACCCTGTTTGATGGTTTACGTAATGAGGATGCAGCACAGCCATATGACCCAGTCATGGCTATGGTAATAGGAGTTGCGGCAGTTCTGACGCTACTTAAAACCCAAGGGGTAATGATGCAAATGAGCTACGTGAGTGTCGGCCCTAAAGCACTACGAAAACTAGGCGGCCAATTCATTAACGGCGTTAGTTATACCTCTGGCAAAGTTAAAGCTGCTCGAAGTACTCGAGCTGTGAAAGGACTCAAATGAAAACCACAATCGTACCAGCTCAAATAACTACTGTTGAGGATAAGATTGCTGGCAATCTAACCTTCACTCAACTGTTACTTATGATTGCTCCAATCTTTCTAGGAGGTGCAATCTATGCATTCTTCCCACCTATAATAAAGTTTTCAATTCTTAAAACGATTATTGTGATCCTGTTAACAATAATCTCTATGACACTAGCAATCCGCATCAAAGGAAGACTAATTCTAGAGTGGATCATCATAAAGTCAAGATATAACAAACGACCCCAGTTCTACACCTTTAATAAAAATGATACATATCTACGGAACACAAACATACAGGCTGAAAATGAATCCGAACAGAAAACCATCATAGAGAAGGTTCACGAAAAGTCTAAGATACCCGCTTTGCCAAAACTAGTTCGTATTGAACATATGCTGACCGACCCAAAGGCAGATTTCCACTTTAAGACCAACAAACGAGGAGGGTTAAATGTCCATATTAAAGAAATCA
>JBBQAZ010000042.1:0-3509 GCA_038316995.1 Saccharimonadales bacterium (SeqCode)
ATTGATTGCTCCGAACTCTTCATTATCTGCGCTATAAAAAGCTCCAATAATTTCAGTGAGCGATTTAAAGTCTTGAGGTTTTTCGACATTAACTGGTTCATTCTGGGGACTCAACTTAATTGAACCGTCAAAAGTGAGATTATCTTCACCGCTTAGATCTACTGCAAATTCTACTTCGTCCTCTTTTGTATTTAGTGTAACTGTAAACGTAGCGTCAACTTTCGATTCTTCATCATGAATCTTGAAGCGGAAAGGAAAAGCATCGCCTCCATCATACAAAAGGGAAATATCTAGAACATTCTTGTCGTTTTCTTTGTCAGTAAACCGTACATTTCGTACAAGTTTCGTCTTCATATCTACCCAGACATCAACCGTCTCGCCTTCCCAGTCACCGTCGTCAATACTGTCTATAGCATCATCAAAACTCTTGTCATATTCATCACCTGTAAACTCAGAAATCTTGGTGTCCTTAAGCTCAATTTTAAGTGATTGCACATATTTTTTTAAGTTTTCTTTGTTAATACCTACTTTAAATTTATAGGTAGCCCTACCTTCGAAATCTTCTTTTCCAACTTCTTCCGCCACCTGGAATACTGCCTTGTCGCTATCGGTAGAAAAAAGATGTTCTTCGTTTACATCAGCGACAGTTTTTGCAATTTTCATGACATCTTCATCTGTTACATCTGGAGTCCCTTCTTGTCCCGCCGAAGCATTAATTTCCTTGATAGCCTGGTCTACTGCTGTATGATCTATGAAAATCCATTGTCCATCTAACGAATCAACTGTGCTTCCAATTTCTGAAGAGCCCAATCCTGCACCCAGCAGACTCCCCAACCCGTTAATTCCGTCTACTTTTACAAATAAGTCTGGATAGTCGGCATTATTGGCTTCTATTGCCCGTATTTCGGCGTTATATCTTGTGCCAGAAAATCCTACATCAATAGTTCCTTGACCTTGTTTTTCGTAATATGACCCTTTCAAATTTATGTCACCACTTATTCCTTGGGCACTCATAGAGAAATTACCATCAATTTTTGCGCCATTTAAGTCTTGCTGTGATTCAAGTTCTTCCACTAGTTTAGAAAATCCACTAGCACTATTACTCATTGCACTTTTCCATATATTCTCAGGTTTATTTGGCAGAATAAAACCAAAGTACGCTGCACTAGACCCGATTAACAGGACAACAATAGCTACCGCGCCAATGGTTAATGCGGACATTTTTTTGAACGGACTCTTACCCCTTTTCTTGCTTTCCTGAGCAGCAAGCGGTGGTGCTTTTTGGTTAGATTGCAGTGGATCTGCTTGAGTTTCATTTGGAGGCAGAGGTGAAGCGGGTTGAGATTGTACCGGTTGCTGTGGCTGAGATAGCGGTTGTGGCTGCGAGTCAGCTTGCGAATCTGGCTGAATCAGCTCATTTGGTGCACTTGCAGGGGTTGGCTGTTGATTTAATTCGCTAGAAACTGACGTATCTTCTTGTTGATCTGGATTCATGCAATAAAACTCCTTACGCTTTGACTTTAAAAACAGTATAGCGGAAAGATATAATTTATTGAACCGACTGTAATCGCTGCTGAAGTTCACTTATTGGCACCGAGTTGCTTGGAACCGATACCACTCGAGACAATCCATAAGATGTATAGGTTTCAGTGCGCTCCGTATTGTCTTCAAAAGCAGTACTTCGGAGCTGCCCACTCCATACGTCAATTTCTAAAGTAACTTTAAAAGATGGGTTCTCTGTGAACGTTTCTGAATCAAGACTATCAAGTTGTGATGTTCCAATAAAACCCCCAAAAAGCTGAAGCATTTTTATGTATTTATCTGGTCTAATCTGCGAACTATAGGTGTATACCGGACGACCGTCAACTTTTGACCTGCCTACCTTAGAAAAATCAATTTCAAAGACGTCCAAATTTTTAACCTCATTTATAAATTCTTTTCTTTGATTTGAATCGATATAACCAAAGGGTATTACGCCAAGTGTTGCTTCACCAAAAAGTTCTCCACCACGCTTCATAGACGGATCTGGACGGGACTGCCCCCAAACATCAATAACCTGACTAAAATCTAAAGGAAGACCGTCTGCACCAGACTGGGAAGTATCTATGCTCTTATAACGAATATAGTCTTCATTTGGCGTTCCAATGCTTTCTGTAACCACTTTGGTTTTATCGGCACCCTCCCCTTGGGTAAGAAGTGTCATTCCTGTGACTGTATTATTTTCACCTGTTTGCACTTGTAGAGTTTGAGAAAGACTTTGTCCACTGCCTTCCTGGTTTATTGTTCTAGACAGTGAAGAAGTACTCAAACTGTTGTTTATCATTGCGTAAAAAACACGCTCAGGGTTGTTGTGCCAATTCCTCGTTAGCAAAAGGCCAAAAACTAGAAAAATAAAGCCCGACACTGCGAATATATAGATAGATAAGTTTCGTTTCATAGTTTTAATAGTATCAGAATAGTGTAAAACCGCACTAAAATTACTGGTGGAGCATATCGGATTCGAACCGATGACCTCTTCTATGCCATAGAAGCGCGCTAGCCAACTGCGCCAATGCCCCAAAACCTATATCACATATATAATTTACCATTTTGTTTTGATTAGCGCTTCTATGTCCTGGAAGGTCACGTTCCGCGACCCCTCAACTTCCGCTATGAAAACAAGTTTTCAAGTGAAGATTGCCCTGCAAACTACCACAGGTAGTTTTCACACTAGCCAACTGCGCCAATGCCCCAGATACTAACACTATGCAATAATATGCAACTGTGCTACTTCTTGCAAGTAAACGTTTATCATTTTTACCGCGTTTTTGCAGGATTTACACAAGTAAAGTAAGGAGTTCAGGCTCAGCTATAATTTTAGTATCAAACTTTTCTGCTTTTTTCTGCTTGCTAGATCCAGCTTTTTCACCAACAACTAAGTAGTCAGTGTCTTTACTGACACTACTTTGGAATACTCCTCCAAGCGCTTGAATTTTCTCAGCCGCTTCGTCCCTAGACAGACTAGTTAGCGATCCTGTAACAACAAATTTTTTGCCATTTAATGAACCGCCCTCTTTTGTTATTTCTGGCCATACCCCAATTTCGCGAAATTTTGCAAGTAGCGCTCTGTTTTCATCATCCTCAAACCACAACACTATAGAATCAGCAACGATATCGCCAATTCCTTCAATACTTCTGAGTTCATCAAAACTTGCAGTGCCAAGTGAATCAAGGTTCTTGAAATGGCGAGCTAGTTCTTGTGCGGTTTGCGCACCAACATGTCTGATACCAAGACCAAAAATAAATCTACCTAGCTTAGGCGATCGCTTTTCATTTATTGCGTTTATAAGATTTTTGGCTGAAAGTTCTGCAAAACGATCAAGTTTAATAAGTTGCTCATCAGTCAGTAAATAAATGTCGGCAATATCTCGTACATAACCTGCTTCAATAAGTGCAATTACGTTTTTTTCGCCAAGCGTATCAATGTCCAGCGCTACTTTACTTGCGAAATGTGTGAGTGCGCGCTTGAG
>JBBQAZ010000043.1:0-2987 GCA_038316995.1 Saccharimonadales bacterium (SeqCode)
AAAAGCCAGGTGTCGAGAGGTTTGCAGGTATAGTCCATGAACGACATTCTTCAACTAAAGGGAACTTTCGAACAAATACCCAACGAAGTTACTGGTGGCGGTCGCACTATTCCAAAAAACGCGCCGTCTATAACTTCGCAAGATATGGAAGGCCTATTAGATGACTTGAGGGGATTAAGAGATTACTGGAAAAACGAGGATGTCCTGAAGGATTGCCTGCTTGATGCTTATTACATTGGAGTAGTTGCTAAAAGCAACCGAATAAAAGGCTTCCTGTCCATGAGTGGATCAGTAAATAACTCTGTAGTTGGCGCAAGGTTTACGGGAAGCGGCGATGAGAAACGAAAGCACGTTATCACTCATTACGTCAGCCGGAAGGTAGTTAACGAGTCAATCAGTAGAGTTGAGAGCTGCATTAAGCTGTTGAATGAGAGATTAGGCGGCTCGATCGACTGCGATGGCATGAAAAATCTGCCAAAGGAAAAAAAGTACTTCAGTGGACACGGCCTTTCAAGGACTAGTTTTTGTAACGTTATTGCGGATACATACTATCTTGAAGGCTTTAGAGTGCCAGACAATAGCACACGTGCCAAAAATGAGTCGATCATAACTATTTATAAAACTGATAATATTGAGCTAGTCGATTTAATGCAGCAAATCGGTATTAATGTACAGCCGGGGAACATACTGAATCAAACAACTTTATTCTTGTTGCCCGACCAAATCTCAAAATTATCAAGTAAAGCTCCTTATCTGATAGCGATGGAAACGGAAGATCTCTCCGATCTTAGCTATGACGACATTGTTAAGGATACAGAAAACAGCGTATCTACTTCTATTCCTCGTCCGGGTCAGGAGCCTGTCATCGGAGTGATAGATACGATGTTTGACAAAACCGCATACTTCTCGGAATGGGTTGAGTTTAAGCGAATGATCAGTAAAGAGATAGAGCTTGAAACCAAAGACTTTAATCATGGTACTGCAGTGTCGTCTATCATAGTGGACGGTCCCACGATCAACCCTGAATTAGATGATGGTTGCGGTAGATTCAAAGTCCGTCATTTTGGCGTGATGAAACACGGGCCATACAGCTCATTCTCTGTCATGAAATCTATTCAGGACATTATTGAACAAAATCCCGACATTAGAGTATGGAATCTCTCTCTTGGTTCGGGTCGAGAAGTAAACGAAAACTTCATATCACCAGAAGCCGCCATATTAGATCAAATTCAATCAGAAAAAGATGTTATTTTTGTAATTGCTGGAACAAATAAGCAAAGTGACGACCCAGAGAAAGTAGAAAGAATCGGATCACCTGCAGATTCAATTAATGGTATTGTGGTGAATTCCGTTAATAGAGCTGGCGAGCCTGCCTCCTACACCAGAAGAGGAAACGTCTTATCATTTTTCAATAAGCCAGATGTAAGCAGTCACGGTGGTGACGATAGTGAGCTGATCAGGGTGTGCACGCCCTACGAGGGATTTAAGAGTGGCACATCGTATGCAGCACCCTGGGTGACTAGGAAAGTAGCATATTTGATCGAGGTACTAGGTCTGAGTAGAGAGGTAGCTAAAGCCCTCATTATCGATGCCGCCTCCGGATGGGAAAATATCGGTAATGATCACTCCTTAGCCCCGTTAATTGGTCATGGCATAGTGCCGATCCGGATTGAAGATGTGCTAAAAACAGAAGATGATGAAATAAAATTTGTAATATATGAGGTGTCCGAGGAATGGAACACATTTGCCTACAATCTACCCGTCCCTGTTGAAAACGGAAAACATCCTTTTGCGGCAAAAGCGACCCTTTGCTATTTCCCAAGTTGCTCCATTAATCAAGGCGTCGATTACACTAATACAGAGCTGGATTTTTACGTAGGAAGGTTTGACGGCAAGGTTATCAAATCTATCAATAAAAATGCACAGAATCTTAAGGATGGTAAAAAACATTATATATATGAAGAAGACGCGCGCCGCGCCTATCGAAAGTGGGATAACACCAAACACATCGCAGATAAAAACCCTGAAAAAGTTCAAGCAAAGTCCGCATTCGGAAATGGAATGTGGGGAGTAAGCGTTAAGACAACTGAGAGACTATCAAAGCCGCACGGGAAAAATCTTAAATTTGGCGTAGTTGTTACACTAAAAGATATCGACGGCACGAATAGACTTAATGAGTTCATGCGCATGTGCAGATTCCAGGGTTGGCTCGTTAACCGCTTAGACATTACTAACCGAATCGATATTTACAATAAGGCTCAAGGAACAGTTGAGTTCGATAAATAAAAATTTGCTAAAAATTGAAAAAGTTTGGGTGCGGGACGTATAAGCACTTTGTAGCGCAAGGTGATGGGGGTACCCCCCCCGCCTCTTCTGATCAAAGCAACAGTGTGGTGGATGGGACTGTGTTTAGTTTTTTGCTTCCATCTTTTGTTGTTGCTTGCGTTGTTCTTTAGCTATTACAAAACGTATGATTGCTAAACCAGCTTCTTGGGCTTCTTCACCACTGTAATCTTTGCCAGTTTGTTCTTTGAGTAGCTTCTGTAATTCTTTTATACGTTCTGGGCTTATTCTTGTCATAGCTCAACTATATACTAACTAGGTCTTGTTTTATTGCAGTTATGACAGCCTCTATAGTAGGGAGCCAATAAAAACACCTCACATTTTGTGGGGCGTTTTTATTGCTTTCCCGATCAGATTTGAACTGACAACAGCATGACAAAGCCTGGGCGTAATTGTCAGTTCGGTGGAGCGAGGACACGCGCACCCGGCCTCCTGCAAGGAAGTCGGGGAGCATGCCGGAGCGGAAAAGGACAAAGCCCGCTATCTGACCCCGGTTGTTAAGAAGGTAACTGCTCACACCCTACGCGAGCGCAGCGAGCGTAGAGAAGTAATTGTTTTGGTTGGTACGCCAGTTGGTCGTGCAGATGGATAACACTGTAGCTAGGGCCTGGGCACCTTTCTCGCTCTTGCTACCAAAGGAGCGT